>CAXBBB010000106.1:0-7431 GCA_963973615.1 uncultured Rhodothermales bacterium
CACCTGCCAGGTCGACGACGATCAGCAGCGCCAGCGACATCTGGACGGCCCACGATGGAATCTTGCCTCTGCGCCCGAGCACAAGCAGCCCGCCCGCGAGCAGGACGAACAAGACGGTCCGCCACGCATCTGCGGAGAACAGATCGCGCCTCTCCCCGACTATTTGCCCAACTCCGTCCTCGGCTGCTTGCCGCACGCGCGGGTCGGTCGGCGAGACCTGGTTCTCCTGCGCAATCTGAGCGATCGCGCGCTCCATTTCGCCCGCCTTCTCGAACGAGAGCAGGGACGAACCGGCCAGCGCCAGGACAACGACGAATCCCAGCGTCGCAGCGACGGCGATCGTCACGATCTGAGTGCGACGTGCCTCGTCGGCTTCCGCGCGAGGCTCAAGAACCTGTCGGCGTAGAGGCATGGCGGCGCCTAGTCCCAACGCGGCCAGAGCAGCCATGCAGAACGCGACCTGAACCAACCACGTTTCGGGGACGCGAAAGGCGTCGAACAGCGGGAAGAAGTCGTAGAGCGGGCGGTTGAGCACGTTCAAGTTACTCCCCAACGCGAACAGCATCATCAGCCCAGCCGAAATGCTCAGCGCCCAGACCGCGACCCGTTTGCGCGAGAGTAAGAGGGCGACGATGCCCAGCAGAATCACGACGCCACCGAGGTAGTGCGGTCCGCCGGTAAAGATCTTTTCGCCCCAATAGGTCTGCCCTCCGCCCCCGTACGCGTTAGGCACGATCAAAGTCAGCAACTCGCCCATCGTGTGGCTCCAGTTCATTGCGTAGGCATAGGCCTGATCCAATCCGCCCGACGCGTCGGTAAAAGCGCCCCGGATGGTGAACGCCTTGTAGTCGCGCTGCAACAGGTAGGGGTACGCCGACATCAGCGCAGCGATCAATCCGCCACCCGTCAACCAAGCCGTCGCCCGCGCCCAGCGGTCGATCAGCCCCTCGCGCCACGAACCGACGCCATCGGCGACCCACCAGATGCCGATCGTCCAGAGCGCGTAGTAGGTGATCTGCGGGTGGCCGGCGCGCAGATGAACGGCGAGGGCGACGGCGAAGAGCAGCGCGCCTAGCAGCTTCGGTTTGCGGAGCACGTGGGCAAACGCCAGCACCAACCACGGGGTGTAGGCGAGGGCGATGTATTTGGAGTTGTGCCCTGCCGACAGAAAAATCGGGATATACGTAGTGAACCCAAACGCGACCGCGAGCACTACGCCCGCCCACTTCTCGCGCGTCATCCACCAACCGAGCAGATACGCCCCGCCGAGAAGAAACGCGAAGTGCGAGATCGGCCACAGCCCCAGTCCGTTACGCAGCCAGTTCGCCACACTGTCGATGCCCGGCACCCAGGCGAAGCGCGTCACCATGTAGCCGGGCATTCCGCCGAATGTGTTGGGACTCCACAGCGGCTCCTCTCCCGTCGCGTCGTGGTAATCCATCATCGACGCGGCCATCATGCGCCACTTTACCGTGTCGCCGCCGATCAACTGCTGACCGCTGAACAGGATCGGCGCGTAGAAGATGAGTCCGATCGTCAGCAGCGTCCCCAGGCAGATCGCATGTTGCGCGGCTTCGGGCAACCGGCTCCACCACGAGCCTTCAGGCCGAATGCGGGCGACGGGAATCGGCTTTCGTGCAGCCGAACGGCGAGGAGTGTTGCTGCGCGCCATCAGTCGATCACCTTGGGCACGCGGACGTAGTCACCGTCGCTTTTCGGCGCGTTGGACAGCGCCTGCTCGCGCGTAATGCGCTGATCGGGTACGTCGGGTCGAAACACGTTTTCGAGGTCGAGCACGTGCAGCAGCGGCTCGACTCCTTCGACGTCGACCTCCTTGAGTTGGTCGATGTAATCGACGATGCGGGTCATCTCACCGGCCAGCTTCTGCTCTTCGTCGGGCGTGAAGCGCAGGCGCGCAAGGGTGGCAAGGCGGCGGACTTCGTCGGGGGGAACGGCCATCGGAGCAGTCAAAGGGTTCGAGTCGTCTGAAAAGGTACGGACGCTCGCCCCGCTCAACGGCGAAACCGGCGCGGATCGTGCCTACTGCTCTCCGCGCAGCACCTCGCCGGAGAGCGTAAGACTCAGGCCCAGCATCCAGCGCATGTCCGTTTGCGTGAACCCGTCGGTGACGCCGAACGCTCGCCCGCCCTCGTCCTGCTGCACGCGGTAGTCGCGCTGGTTTCGGAAGAGCGTGGCGCTCAACCCAATCTCCGGCGTCAGCATCACCGACGCGCCCGCCTCCAACGTGTAGCCGCCGCTGCTGACGACGCGCTGCAGCGACTCTTTGACCGATTCATAGTCAGGATCGTACACCGGGCTATCGGGATCGGCGGCGTCGAAGCGCCCACTGGCTTCGCCTGCCGACACGTTGAGCACAGTCCACGGCGCTCCTTCACGGTACTGCGCTCCCAACGCGTAGAGGCGGACTGGCCCTCGGATCAGCGCGACACCGACCGAAGGCGCAAACTGCAGATCGCCCAGCCGTCCCCACTGCGCGTGGCTCCCGTCGGCATGTTCGAGGCGCAGGCGAGGGCCGATCGACACGTCGAGCAGCGGGCCGACAGTCACCATGAACAGCGGATCTTCGGCGAACAGCCCCGTCAGGTTGAGGCCGCTGTGGTAGCGGATCGTGACACCGAACGAGCGCTCAAACGTGAGGTCAGGAGCAGGCTCTTCTCGCGAGGTGAAGTCTAACTGGACCGAAGCGTTCAGCCCGACTAACCACCCCTGCAACCAGACGGTCGGACGCACGCCCCAGGCTCCCACGTCAACCGTTTCCGGCACGCCCGGCAGTCCGCGAAACAGCGACGTTTCGAGCGTGTGACCAGCAGGTGTGGTCACATTAAACGTGTACTGGCCGTGATCGCGGGCATACTGGGGCGCGAGACCGAAGAGGGCGAGGACGCCCAGCGCACCGTCGGTAGGGGCGAGTTGGGCGTGCGCTGCCGGAGCGCAGGCGAGCAAGAGCAACGCGGCAAGTCGTAAGCGCATGTCGGAGTCGATAATCGATCCGACAACTTGCGGATACTCGTGCCGCGACCGCTATCCCCAGATCGTGGGGTTTTTGCCCGGCTAGCTCTTGCTTATTTCCGACTCGTACGTACTCAGACTCCTATCCAAGTCTGAACGGACGCGGGTCATCAGGTCGGCCAGGTCGCGTTTTGTTAAGCCTTCGGTCGGGATTTGCGGCATCAGGTGCAGCCCAACCCGCCCCGGCTTCATCGTCATTCGGCGCTCGTCGAACACGCGGTACGACCCATGGATGGCGACCGGCACGATGGGCACCTGAGCTTCGAGAGCCAGCATGAACGCGCCGCGCTGAAACGCCGCCAGCCCACCGCTGTACGTCCGTTTGCCTTCGGGAAACACGAGCACGCTAGCGCCGCCTGCGATGCGCGCCCCGGCCTCCTTGATGCTCCGAACGGCCGACCGGGGATCGCGCTTGTCTACGAAGACCGACGGCGAGTGCGCAATCGCCGCGCCAACGAGGGGCGTCGTCCGCAACTCCTCTTTGGCAACGAAGCCGAAGGGTTGCGGCATCCCGCCAGCCGTAATCAAAATGTCGACGGCCGACTGGTGGTTGGCGACGTAGACGACCGGTTGATCAAGAGCCACGTGCGCCTCATCGCGCAAATCGAGGCCGATTCCACACGCCGACAGGATCGAGCGCGCCCACTTGCCCGACCACTTTTGAAACGTCTGGGGACGCGGATCGCGCGGGTGGCGGACGAGCAGAATCGGCGTCCAAAACGATGTCGCGGCTAGCGCGACGGCCAGCATGCGGGCGCCCTGTAAGCGGCTCATCGCTGTCGTCGGCAGCACATCGTCCGCTCGGGGGACCACGTCGAAGCCGGACAACTCGACCGCGACGGGCGGCGGTGCAGTGAGAATCGCCTTGAGCGGGTCGGCCATTGCGGGTAGATTGGAGTGCGTCGAAGGTTCGGCGTTTTGCAAGTTACACCGCCGCCCATGCTCCATCGCTCCGTTGCTCTCGTCGTCCTGATCGCTCTCGGCTGTGCGGCGCCGCTCCACGCTCAACGCCGCCCCCAAGCCGGGTTCAAAGCCGGAACGAGCGTCTTTACGATCAAAGACACCGACGGTACCGACTTCTCGCCGCGCGCCGGACTCGCCGCCAGCGTATGGGTGCTTTACCCCATCGCCGGGCCGTTCGGCATTCAAGGCGAAGCCGGATTCATCACCAAAGCCGTCTCTCTGACCTCGACGATTCTGCCCCCTGGGCAGCTTCCGATCACACAGGAGGGGCGGCTGACGTTCACCTACTTCGAGTTTCCGCTCCTGCTCGCCTTCGAGCCGCAGACGCGTGGGCGGTTTCGTTACCGCCTGACTGCGGGTCCGCACGTCGCGCTCAACCAGGACGCCGTCGCGCGCGCCAAGATCGGCGACGGATTCGGCAATGCCGAGAGCGTCGACGGCGTGTCGGATCAGACGTACGGGCTCACCGCCGGCCTGATGACGATGTGGGAAGCGGGCGACTTCGGCAGTATCGCGTTTGGGCTGCAGGGTTCTCTCGACCTCAGCAACTTGCGCGAGGCCGAGCCTGAACTCCGGTCGCGCGGCATCTTCGCCTACGTCGGCTTCTCGTTCTGAGCGAGCGATCCGGTGATGCGGGCGATGGATGCGCTCGGAGTCGCGCCAGCCGATACTGCTTCTAGGCGACTGGTGGCGCTACGTCCGGCACCGGGAGCCCGGCCCTACGCATGATGACCAGAGCGTTGGTCGTCGGGCAGGGGCCATCGCGGAGGCGGTAGTCGAAGATCAGATGGTCGCCTTCGGTTTCTTCGCGGAAGTGGGCGTTGCGGATCGCAGGCGACTCGTCGGCCAGTTCGGTCAACGCGAGATCGTGCGTGGCGACGAGGGAGACAGCGTTGGCTCCGGTCAGGTGCCGCGTAATCGCCTGTGCTCCGGCCAAGCGTTCGCGGTTGTTGGTCCCCCGAAGCATCTCGTCGATCAGGACGAGAGCAGGCGCGTCGTTCTGCACGTCGACCGAGTCGAGCAGGAGCCGCAGCCGCCGCACCTCAGCGTAGAACGTCGATAGCCCTTCAGTCAACGCGTCTCCAATGCGCATCGAGGCGACCGGACGCAGCGGCGTCGCCTGGACACGCTCGGCCATGACCGGGCCACCCGCCCACGCCATCACGCTCGCCAGCCCGACCGAGCGCATAAAGGTGCTCTTGCCCGACATATTGGAGCCGGTCAGCAGCAGCACACCGCCTCGCTCCAAGATCACGTCGTTCCCAACGGCGTGGGGCATCGGAAGCAGCGGGTGCCGCACGTCGACGGCTACGAACACCTGATCGCCGCTGTCCCTCAGATCAGGAAACGACGAGGCTCCGGGGCGCAGATCGGCGAACGCAACTAGCGACGACAGCGCTTCCACCTGATACAACGCGTCGAGCCAGTCTCCCAATCGACCAGCCAACCGTCCCCTCAGACGAGCCAGCGCCAGCGCCAGCAGCAGGTCGTACGGCAAGAGCAGGTTGAGCACGATGCGCCCCACATCGTTGCGCGTGAACGCCGCTGCCCCCGCGATGCGCCGCAAGCTTCGCAAGTCGACACTCGGACGGGTATCGCCCTGAAACGGTGCCCACAGGGGCGCCAAATCGGGGTGACGCGATTGAGGGGCGCGCTCCATCCAGAGCAGCAACGGGACGGCCTGAGCCAGTGTCCGCTGCAGGTCGTGGGCACCGTCGAACGCGCCGGACACGCTGACGTAGCGCCACGCGTACACCCCCAGATAGACGATCAGCGAGACGATCCACCAGTTGTCCAACCCGAAGCGGGAAGCGACGAAGAGTCCCGCCGTCAGCACCGACAGGCCGCCCAGGATCCACGCCCAGGTCTGCAGCGCCCCAGTCGGTGGAGCCGCTCCTAACCAGCCGCGCAAGTCGGCGTCGTCCCACCGCGCCTGTGCTCCACCCGACGCTTCGTGTGCCAACAGCGCCAGACGGTCACGCAATCGACGCATAGGAACGAGCGCACGGGCTTGCCGCTGCCGCACGCGGACGAGGTCGGCGTCGGGATCGATCGTTAGCAGCCAATCGCGTAGCCGGTCATGACCGCCGCGGGTGCCCGCAGTGCTCATCAGGCCCAGCAACGAGCGCGTGCCTAGAATATCCAGGTCCGATGCAAACGGGTGATCGGGTGGAACGGGCGACGTGTCTTCGATCAGGCCAGCCCAGTCAAGATCGATACGGGCTACGTGACGGGCGTATAACGTCCGCAGCAAGACCGTGCGCTTGCGGGCCGACTCGACGCGTTCATGAAACCGGGCGATGACCAGAAAGACGACCAGCGTCGCTAGCGCGATGAGCCAGCCGGCCGCATCGTCCATCGTCTGACCGACAAAGAGCGCGGCTCCCAGTCCGGCAAGAACGAGGACCAGCCGGATCCGCGAGATGCCCGAACTGCGACGCTCCAACCGCTGGGATCGCGCGTCGAGTGTTGCGACAAGCGCTTCGAGACGCAGGCGTGGGTCAGCAGCCGTCACGCGTTCGCCCGCTTTGCCGCTCGCATCGCAGCGACCAGGTTGGCCGCGCCTCGCACACCGGCTTTGGCCTTGGGTTCGCGCCGCACGTCCAGGCTGACGGGGCCGTCGAAGCCATGCGCGTGGAGCATCGTTAGGATCTGCGTCAGTTCGAGGTGGCCTTCGCCGACGACAGATTCTTGCCAGTCGGTACCCTCGCCTTCGCCGTCACGCACGCGCACCAGCGCGACGAACGGCGCCAATGCTTCCAAGTCGAGTGGATCGTGCTGAGCCAGGGCAGCATCGGCGGGGCTATACGCGGCGCGGACGTTCGGGTGATTGGTCAACGCCAGCAGTTCGGCAAGCGCAGAGGGCGAGGCGTGGGCACCGTCGTATTCGTTGAGCAGCGCCAGCGTGACGCCTTTCCGCACGGCAGCATCACCGGCGCGGCGAAGCAAGTCGGCGGCGGCGCTGGTGTCGACTTCGTCCTCTGGAGCGAACGACGAAGCGACGACGATTGAGCAGCCGATTCTCGTGCAAAACGCCAGCGTGTCGCTCAGTGCGGCGACTTCGTTGAGCAGCGACACCCTGGCGCTGATCGGTCCCTCGAACAATCCGGGCGAGACCGCGACGACGCTCGTCTCGTGCTCCTCGAGCCGACGCAGCAACTTGCGCTCGTCGACGTTGGGCACGCGCACATTGGGCCCGCCGACGGTCCGCAGTTCGAGCGCGTCTAGGCCCCACATACCAGCGTAGTGAAGGGCACGGTCGAGGTCGGTGGTTACCGAATCGGTCAGAAACGTGGGCGTCATGGACGGAGGTAAAATCGGAAAGCAAAGGCCAACACGTCGCGAGCCAGTTTGAGCCGCAGCGACGTCAGTTCAGCGACACCTTCTTGATGAAGCGCCGCACGGCTAGGGCCGACCCCAGCCAGCCGATCAGCAGCC
>CAXBBB010000107.1:0-7426 GCA_963973615.1 uncultured Rhodothermales bacterium
GGAAGAGATGCGCGTCAAGAGCCGCGAGGACCGTGCGCGCCAAGCGGCGACGCTCGACGAGCGCATGGACGCGCGCATGGAGGGTCACATCGACCGTCTTACGAACGAGGTGAATGCGCTTACTCAAGCGGTGAGAGAGCGAGACGTGGAGCTTGCCGAGGTACGCATGCTGATTATTGAGCTGCGCGCGGCTCTCGTTGAGGCAATCGCAGTGATCCGGCTGCACGACACAGACGCGGCGGACCGCCTTCAATCCCGAATCAATCCGCGCAAGAGGGCATGACTCGACTCACTGTTCTCGCCTTTTCGATTCTCGCCTTTCTGCTGGCGTGGCACCTGCGCGGCTGCACAATTCCCGACGTCCAGACGTCATCGGCGCTCGTCGATACCGTTTTCATCGAGCGCCCGCTCACCATTCGCGACACGATCCGCGTGCGCGATGTCGTGGTCGAGACGGTGACGCGCTTTCAGCCGGTCGAGGTGGAGCGGCTGCGCGTCGACACGGTGCATGCGCCCGTCGATCTCGGCCGCTACACGCTGGCTCCGACCAGGCCGCTGCACTTCGAGCGTGGCCGCGCCGTCGTGACGACATTCGATCCGGAGTCGCACGCCTGGCAGCAGGTGCGCTACCAGGTGCCGGTCAAGCGGTGGAGAGTGGGTGTCACATCGCGCCTGCTGTACGTGCCGAGCTTGGGTGTGGCTCAGGTTTCTGCCGGGCCGTCGGTTCGGCTGGGAGGCTTCGGCATCGGCGGTGGGTCGGCATTCTCCCTTTTCGAACCAGGCCCCCCGGTCTGGTTCGGCTCCTTCTCCTACACCTTACCTCTACTCTGATGGGACTCTGGGACATTGCAAAAAAAGGACTCACGTTCGCAGGTACGGCAATGGGAGGCCCGGTCGGAGGCTTGGCCGTCGGCGCTGGCTTAGGCATTCTCGGTAGTGCGCTAGGCAAAAAGCGCGGTGGTGGAGGTGGCCAGGCGCCAGGAACGGCGATGCGCAGCCATGTCGCCGGGCAGCTGACGAAGGACGCCTACGGCCCGCTCGACCAGACGGCGAGCTACCAGGCGCAGCGGGCCGAACTGCGTGACATGCTCTCGCGGCAGGGGCAAGCCGACTCTTCGACGCTAGCCGCTCGCGGGCAGCAGGGTGGGGAAATGGAGATCGCGATGCGCTCGCAGCGGGGGCGGCAGATGACGCAAGGTCTGCTGGGTGCCACGCAGAATGCCGAACAGTCGCGACGTGGAGCACTGAACGGGCTGCTGGGCATCGCAGGAGCCGAGGACGCGAACTACTGGCAGCGCAAACAGCTGAAGGCGCAGCGGGACGCGCAGAAGAACGGACTGCTGGGCGGCGCGATCGGTGCGGCCGTGCCGAGTCTGATCGACTGGGCGAGTGGTGGTGGAAAGGCGGCGACGGCGTAACTCACAACACGACACGACGACGATGCTACTCGCGCACAACAGGAAGCCGGGCGACCGGCGAGGGCTGCTCTCGACGCCCGTACAGATCGACACGACGCCGGCTGATAGTCCCACCGGTGCCGGTGGGTACGGCGGCGACGGCGCATTGCCCGGCGACAGCCAGATGCCGACGGCGACGCTGGCCGAGCGCGTGCCGATTATGCCGATGCCGCTCAAGGATCCGGCTCAGTACGAGCTGCCGCACTTCTCGCTAAGCCGTGTCAAGAACCCGGTCGAGAAACCACAGGAAGACGAGCGTCGCAAGAACGTGCAGCGTTTGGGCGGCATGGGCGGTGCTACGGCTGCGATCATCGGCGCGCTGATCGACTCTCCGGCGCTGATGACGGCGGGGCATGCGGTCTCGACGAGCATCGGGCGGCAGTACGAAGGCGACCGCGTGGAGCACATGGAGAAGATGCGGGCGTTTTACGACGCGCTCCGAGGCACGGAGGCGCAGAACGTGGCCATCGAGAACCGTGAGACGGAAGGCAACGCCCGGATGCAGCAGCGCGGGATCGAGCGGCGAGCGGACGCGGCGCGTGCGCAGCAGGAGATGCTGGACGAAGCGCGGTGGCGGCGTGAGGACCAGGAGATAGCCGAGAGAACGCGTCAGGAGGAGCGTCAGTGGGAATTGGGAGATGCCGAGACGAAGGCTGAACGAGACGCTGAGACGGACGTGCTCGACCACCAGCAGCGGCTCGAACTTGAGGGTGTCAGGCAAGCCGCAATCACGGGGCGCTCCGGTGGCGGTAAGCGAACGTCCAGGTATTACGAGTCGGCACTTCGCGACACGGATAGTGAGATTGCTGAAGTTCGACGCTCGCTAAGTGATTCCAGTATCACGCCGTCGGCGAAACGCGCGCTTCAAGGTGAGCTGCGAGACCTGAATAAGGAGCGCAGGGACTATCTCCGGTACGTGGGAGACGACTATGCCGAGCCGTCAGCACCTGACCTGACGGGCCGGGTGAAATCGGAGCCACGCTCTGTCATCCGAGAGTTGCAGCGCGATCTGGCGCTCGACGGGGTGGAGACGACCAATGGCGACGAGGTGATCGAGGCTGCGTACCGAGAAGGACGCATCGACCAGGCAACGGCACTCGCGCTCATGGACGCCTTCGACTGATGGAAGTACTCGAAGACCCGGTTCTGGCCCGGCTGCGGGAGCGGCGCGAGGCGAAGCGAACAGCTACGCCTGCTCGTGGCTCATCTGCGGCGCAAGCCACGCCAGCCGCTCCAGCCAGGCCGGAGCCGGAAGACCCTGTGTTGGCCCGCCTCGCACAGCGTCGAAGCCAGCGCTCAGGACCGAAGACTGAGCCGCAGCAGGTGGACCACCTGATGGGCGGTGAGCACGTGCCGAGGGCGACTATTGGCCCGCCGGTCGAGATCGACCAGGCCGCACTTCGGCCGAAGCGTTCGACGTTCGTCGACCCGCTCCGCGAGGGATATCAGCGTGGTATGCAGGGCGTGGCCGGGGCAGAAGCACTACGCGAGCAGACGCAGATGAACGCATCCGCGCCCTCTGGCTTGCCGCCTGGACTGAAGGCGACGATCGGGCTGCCGCTCACGTCGGCCGAGAAGGAGCGCGTGGACGTGGAGCGCGGCCTGAACATCGTCGAGCCAGAGCGTCACAGCGAGGTGCGCGAGCAGGAGTACGCGCGCATCGAAAGCGGCAGGCAGATCGACCGGACGTCAGCCGAGCAGGGACGCCGGGAGGCAGTTCGGGACGTGGCGGAGCGGCAGCGCGTGATCGACACGATCCCGAAGTCGGAGGTGACCGAGCGCGTGCTGAATCTGGAAACCAAGGACCCGCTCGACTGGGTGCGCGCCTCGCTTGACCTGGGACTTTCGAGCCTGGCACAGGCTGTGCCGACTATCACCGGCGGTGGAGTAGGCGCGCAAGCCGGTGGCGCCGTCGGTGCAGGGGTGACGTCGTTCGCGACCGAATACGGGGCGTCGTTCCTGGAAGGATTGCAGCGCCAAGGCGTGGACCTATCGGATCCGGCGGCGGTCGAGGCGGCGTTGGGCAATCAGGCCGTCGTCGACGAGGCGTCCGAGCGAGCGCTCACGCGTGCTGCCACGATCAGCGGCGTCGACGCGGCCACGGGGGGCGCGCTGGGCAAGATTGGCAAGACGCTGGCAACGCGCTCGCTCCGGAGAGGCGCGCGCGTAGCTGTTCGCGGTGGACAGATCGGCGGCGAAGTGGCAAGCGAGGGAGGCGGCGAGGCGCTGGCCGGATACCTGGCCGATGGCGAAGTCGACGGGCGCGAGGTGCTGGGCGAGGTACTCGGAAGCATCGGCGGCCAGGGTGCCGCTACGGTCGAAGCGATCAACGCAGGTGTTGGCGCGCAAACATCTGAGCGAGCGGGAGAGCTGCCAGCGCCGCGAGTTGCATCCGGCGACGTGGCCGTGACGCTTCAGAGCGCGCGACACCGGCTAGGCCAGATCCAGGAGGTTATCGGAAAGGCGAGGCCGGAAGACCAGGTCAAGCTCTCTCAGGAATACGCGCGCATCCGTCAGACGCTGGTCGAGGCGGGAGCCAATCCCAACTCAATGCCGGTGGTGCAGAGCGCGCCCGAACTGCGCGCCGAAGCCGAACAGATCGCGGCGCGCATCGAGGCCGGGCAGGAGACGGACCTGATGGCGGCCGCCGAGCGGTTGCAGCAGTTGCAAGACGAAGCGCGGCGCATGGAGGGGGTAGATCAGCAGGCGATGGCCGAAGATCAGCAGCGACGCGAGCAGCTGGCTAGCGATCCTGGTGCCGAGATAGAGGCGATGGCGGAGCGTCGCCGGCAGCGCCGAGAGGAGCGCGCGCGTCTGGGCGAAGAGTACCGCCAGGCCGACCGAGAGCGCGAGCTGAAAGTGAATCCGTCGGCTACGCCCGCCGAAGCCGTCACGGACGACGTGGCCGAGCTGATCGGCGGACAGATGGAGGCGCTTCGCGAGCGCATCCACGACCCGAATTCGCCACGTGCTGAGCGTGTTGAGATGATCGCAGACTACCAGGCGCTCGAACGGCTCAGCCGCGCGCGTCCCCAGCAGCAAACACCTACCGCCGATGCAGACGCCGCAGATTCACCCGCTCCACCTGATCGCCAGCCTGATCGGGCAGAAGCGAACGAACGAGATTCCGGACTCGAGTCTGATCTGCCTTCGGCCCCAATCGGCGAGGTTCGGCCTATGGGGACGACGAACGCCGATTTCGATTCTGTACCATCCGGAGATGGAGCGGTCGCCCGTGGTGTCCTATCCGCCGAGCCAAGTCGAGGGGACCTTGTTTCACCTGGTCGCGATGCCGCCGCCGATACTCAACTAGAACCCGATGCCCAGCTACCCGCCGATCGACGAAGCGAAACAGAAAGCGCTGGACAAAGAGTGGTGGGCGAAGAGGCTCGACCAGCTGAAGGCAGAGAAGGCGTTCGAGAAGAGGGGCGACCGTCCATTGGTGCCAATCCTGGTATCGCGGTCGATGCGGTAAGAGGTGAGAGTACGACCGTCGAGGAAGTGCCGATCGGAAGCCTGTCGACCGACGAGGCGCGGTTTCAGCCGCGAGGCAAGGCGTTCTCGGAAGAGTCGGCGCGGCGCGTGGCTGAGGACTTCGACCGCCAGAAGCTGGACCCCGTCACCGTGTGGCGTGACCCCACCGACGGCAAGCGCTACGTGCTGGGCGGACACAGCAGACTGGAAGGGCAGCGGCGCCGGCAGGCTCAGGGGTTACCCGATTCCGATACGCTACCGATCCGCGAGTTCACCGGCACCGAGGCCGAGGCCAGGGAGTTTGCGGCAACCGACAACGACCGGCGGAGCCAGATGCAGCCGAGCGAGCAGGCGGCGTTTCTGCGGGAGTGGTCGGACGGCAGGACGAAAGCCGAGACGCAGGAGCAGGCGCAGAAGCTCTATGGGAAGAACGCTCAGACGGTGCAGGACCTGGCCGCGCTCAGTCCGAAGGGACGCGCGCTGAGCTATCTGGAACGCTTCGCCGGAGCGGATACGGCCGAGAGCCGAGACATGCTGACGGCGGCTCAGTGGGTCGGACGGGCGCGGCGCCAGAACGATCAGCTAACAGACGCGCACGAACGCGAGCTGTACGACTACCTGCTCAAGAACTGGCGCAAGAAGCCGCACACGCGTTCGATGGGCGGCTTTGCTCAGTTCGTGCGGGAGGTGACGGACCGGCGGACAGAGTTCGGCGACGGCGGTACTCGCTCGTTCGACGCATCGAAGCCGCTCAACGTCGAGAGCGTGACGCCGCAGAGCCAGCAGGAACGGGCGCTCGACGAGGCCGCACGGAAGGCAGACCGAGAGTTGAAGGACGCCCAGGCCGAACTGGAGCGGCAGCGGCGGTCGTACGTGGAGCGGGGCGCGACGACGGACCAGTTGGCGTCGGCGCTGAGGCCGTACGACGCCGCGGTGACGGTGGCGCAACGCCGGGCCATCGAGGCGCGGCAGAACCTGCAGAAGAAGGGCGAGGTGCGCCGGAGCCAGATGGCGCTGCTCTCTGGCCAAAAAGATTTGGACCGAGGCGACGGCACCTACCCCGGCGCCTTGGGAATAGAGCGCTCCTCGTTCTTGGACGGAGATAGGCAGACCGTGGAGCGTGAGGCTGCCGAAGCTCTCGAAGCAGACGTGGAAGGCTTCGTACAACGCTACACCGAGCATCCCGAGTCTGACGGCGGACGGATTATCTCGGCCGACATCGCGAAGGAGCTTTTCGAGGCGTATACGCAAGACCCTGGGTTGCATTCCTCATCTGTGCACGAACCGGCTAGCTCGCTGGCGAAAGAGGTTTTCCGCAGAAGACTGGCTGACGCTTCTGTACGAGGCAAACCCGTTGCGTTTACGGCAGGGGGACCCGGCAGTGGTAAGTCGTCTGTTCTGGAAGGACCACTAGGCGAATCGCTTAGGGATGCGCACACTGTGTACGACGCCACGCTCGCTTCGTATGGGAGTTCGAAAGTAAAGCTCCTCCAGGTTTTGCAGGCGGGCGGCCACCCCGTGATTTACTTCGTCGACAGGTCTCCCGAGAGGGCGGCGGATTTGGCCGTGCTCCGAGCAATCATTGGCATGGCTAAGCAGCGTGAGGGAAAAGGCAGCGGTCCGCGGACGGTGCCGCTGTTCGAGGTAGGGAAAAAGAACTACGATGCCCGAAAGACAGTCTTGCGCTTAGAAGAGGAGTTCGGAGCCCGGTTGAGTGTGTTCTACATCGAGAACAACGGGGGCATAGGCGACGAGCGTGCAACCACGGCAAACGATGTTCGTAATAGACAGCCTGAAAGCCGAGAAGCGGCAGCCCAGCAGGCTGTCGATGCATTCGGCGAGATCCAGAAAAGACATGAAAAGCAAGGAAACCCAATCCCCGAAGGAGTTGTCGCTGGATTCCTTCCCGATGCCGAGTCCCGAGGAGGTGGCACGCCGGAAGGTCATAGTGGAGCGAATGGGCAAGGAGGCCCTAGCCAACCTCCGCGCGTCGGCAACGCGGACGGCAGCCGAGATGGAGCGACTTCTGGGCCGCTAGGCCAGTCCCCTCAGACGCTCGACCGCTCCGAGACGCGTCTCGACCGCAACGCGCCGCCCACGAAAGCGCGCGTACAGCCTGCCCCTCTGCCAGGCTACGATGGCAAGAAGACGGCCGACATGATCGTCGACCTGGACAAGCTGACAGGCGTGAAGGTGAAGCGCTCGAAGAAGACAAATGGAGCGGCGGGGTCGTACTACCCGGGCAGTGCTCGCACCGTCATCCGCTTCCCCGGCGACGTGGACACGGCGGCGCACGAGGTGGCCCACGCGCTCGACGACCGGTTTGGCATCTTAGGCGACTGGGCAAACCAGAAGAGCAGCCCGTTCGATGGCGAGTTGATTCCGGCGTTCAGTGGCCACGGCAGCACGCCGCGCAAGGCAGGGATCACGGCGAAGACGTACGAGCGGGCCGAAGGCGTGGCCGAGTGGGTGCGAGCGTGGATGTTCAATCCGGA
>CAXBBB010000108.1:0-7270 GCA_963973615.1 uncultured Rhodothermales bacterium
CCGCCGTCGAAGCCGATCCAGCCGACGCCAACTACGAACCGCTCAAGGACAACCTCGACCGCCTGCGCGCGTGGCGCAGTCCGACCGGGTCGGCGCTCGACGTCCACACGCTTCCGATGCCCCCCGCGCTCTTCCGCGACGATCAGCGCCTGCCCGCTAGTTACGCCAACTTCCTGATCGCCAACGCCGCTGTCTTGATGCCGTCGTTCGACGTGCCTCAGGACGACGAGGCCGCCGACATCCTGGCGCGCCTGCTCCAGCGCCCCGTCGCCCGCATTCCGGCGCGCGACTTGGTTTGGGGACTGGGCGCGTGCCACTGCCTGAGCCAGCATGTGCCGGTCGGAAGCTAACGGACGCGTTTGGCGAGTTCGTCAGACGGTAGACCCAGCGGCCCAGACTGGAGGTTGTGGTAGTTCTCGACGGCGTTGAGCCACGTCAACTCGACAATCTCGGTCTCGGAGAAGTGCGCCTGAACGCCCAGAAACGTCTCGTCGGCGACCCTGTGGCTGCGCGTCGCCTCCTCGCAGTAGAGCAGCGCGGCCCGCTCGCGCCGAGTGAAGCGATCGGACGTGCGGTAATCGGGCAACGCGTCGAAGCGTTCGGCTCCCATCTTCGAGCGCAGTGCTTGGGCTCGTTTCAAGTCCGAGCAGAATGCACAGCCGTTGACGCGCGATGCGTTGGCGCGGATCAGCAGTTGCAACTCGGCATCGATGGACAGGCCGCTGGCGATGCGCTCCATCTTCTGCGCCAGGAATCCCAGCTTCGGCTTACGCGCGTAGATCACGCGGAGCGGACCGATGACGGCACCGAACATCCGCCGCGATTGGGCGAATGCGATGCGCTCGAACAGGCTACGCGGCTGTTCGATAGGGACGAGACGAGGCATGAGTAACGGTAAAGCTGAGTTCGTTATCGGCCCATCAACGCTCGAAGCAAGCCTGCTCCGTGAAGGCTGACGCTCGGCACGAAGATGATGTCGTTGGTGCGTAGATCGAGCGCCGAATCGTCGTAGAACACGCCGACTTCCAGACTGACGCCCAGGTCCGTCGTCCCCAGCCGGACGCCTCCAAACGGGCCGATGGTCGGCAGATCGCTCACGGCCTCGCTCGATAGAGGAAACGTCTGCATGAACCGCATGCCGCCGTAGGGCGTCGCGATCAGGTCTTCGCGGCCCGACGCGATCAGTGTGGCTTCCAAGTGCGCATTCAATCCGCCGTTGATGACGCCCATCCCGCCCATGGCGGCCCATCCGAGCGGAGCGCCAGGCTGAGCCTTCTGAAACTGATGCTTGGCATTGATCACGACGCCCGAGTAGCCGGGCGCGTAAATGCCGATGTCCGTCGATGGACCGATTCCGAAACGCGCTCCAGTGGATACCAAGAAGTAGGCACCCGAATAGTCCTCCTGGGTGTCGCCCTCACCGTCGCGGTATTCGACCCCGACAGGTACGAGCGCAATCGAAGTCGCCGTCTCCAGTTCGCCCTCGGGAGCGGTGGCCGCAGTCGTCCCGACGGTGTAGGGCACGCAGCCGACCACTAGCGTCGACAGGGCGATACAGAGGACGAAGGCGGAAGCGAGAGTGCGCATGGAAGAGTAAAAACGGCCGCTGTAGTGCACGCCGCACCATTTAGATCCGCGTGCGGTACGAAGGCTGCCGATCGCCAGACGCGGTACTCTCTGGATCTAGATCGTCGAGCAGTGGGCGTTGAGGTCCAGGTTCGGATTTCGGGACGGTCGTGGCGATGGTGCGAGCGAGGCGGTCGGCGAGGGCTTCGAGTTCGCGGTCTTTTTTGGCGCGCCAGTTCACGTCGATGCTGCGGATCAGCGGACTGAACACGAGCATCGCAACGGCGAATACGCCAAGCACAACAAAACCGGTCTTGACCATGATCATGGCCACGACCGCGGCGAGCACGGCGGGAATCAGCGCATAAGCAAAGCTCGAAGCCATCGGAGATGCCCAGCCTACGTTCTGGCTCATCCGTAGTTGGACGCCGTCCCCTCGCGGGCGCATCTGGACGGTCGTCACGATGCCCATATCGCTCGTGTGTCGCCATTCCATCGTCTTGCCGATCTGCTCGGCATCCTGAATGCCGTAGCCAAGCATGCGGCTGACCGGGTCCGTCGCATTACCGAAGCGATGCCGCAGTTCGATGATCACTTCCTCTGTAACTGCGGCGAGCGATTCGTCGTTGAGGTCGGGGAGCGAGACGAACCGCTCGGCGAAAATCTGCGTGTCCGACTGCTCGTCCGTTGCCTCTCGGCTCACACCGCCCATCTCGCGCGCGGCCTGCCTGAGCGCCGCCGGATCGATACCCGAGCTAGCAGCGACGGCTTCCAGTTCGTCGAGCGTCAGCCCATCCTCATCGCCGGTCGGCCCATGCGATTGGAGTTCGGCGGCGCGCTCCATCAGCGCGGCGATTTCTTTGCGTGAGTAGGTGCGTCCATTCATAACGGAGCAAACGTACGACGACAAAGTGAGTTACGCACCTGGACCGGCGCGTCACCGAATGACGACGAGTTGCTGCGTAGTCTGCCGCCCGTTCTGGCTCAAACGGACCAGATAGGCGCCGGGAGCGAGCGCGTCTGTGGCTAGCAGCACCTCGTGCGAACCGGCAGAGAACGTGCCGTCGGCGACGACCGAGACACGGCGACCGAGTACGTCGAAGGCTTCGATCAGCACGCGCCCCGCTGTTGACGCCTCGAACGCGATACGCGCCGAACCACGTGCCGGGTTCGGAGCCGGAGCGTGCAGCTGTAGGGAGCCGGTGTGGGGCGACTCGTCGCTGCTCGTGACGGTCGACAGGGCGAAGATCCGCGTCTGATACCCGCCGATGCTCAGGCCAGAGAGCGAGCTGCCGGTTGCCGTGACGGTATACGTGGATCCTCCTAGCAGATCGACGAGCGTATGGGGACCTTCGGCGAGCACGCCGGGCGGCAGGCCGAGCGTCATCGTGCCCGATGCGTCAGCCGCAAGGTTCGAGACGACTAGAACGGCCTCTCCGTCCAACTCGCGCACGAAGGCCATAACCGAGCCGGGCGCTCCGGTGACGGCGAGGTAGTCGCCTCGACTCAATGCGGGCGATGCCGTTCGCGTTTGAATCAGGCGCCGGTAGTGATTTAGAAGCGAGCCCTCGTCAGCCGCCTGATCGGCGACGTTGCGCGTGGTGTAGCTGCCGTCGACGGCGATCCACGGATTGCCGCTCGTGAAGCCCGCACCGGACGCGCCCGTCCACTGCATCGGCCGACGGATCTGCTCGTCAGGTTTGACGCCGGTCTGCCCGATCTCCTCGCCGTAGTACAGGTACGGCGTTCCAGGCAACGTGAGCAGCAGCGACGCAGCGCTTCGAGCGCGGTTCTGATCACCACCGAGCACGCTCATCACGCGATCCTGGTCGTGGTTGGTTAGAAATGTAGCATAGCTCAGATGCGGATACTCGCCGTACGCTGCCTGAATCTCCGAAGCGAGTCGCCGCGCGTCGCCGGAGCGAACGGCGTTGAGCATAGCTCCGGCCATGTCGAACGCAAAACACTGCGACAGGCTGCCGGGCGCGACGTACGGAAGCACGCGGTCTCGGCTCGACCACGCCTCGCAGACGGTGTAGGCATCCGGGTTGGCCTGGCGCGTATGGTCGGCGAAGTCGGCCCAGAGCGCATGCGTTTGAGGCAGGTCTTCGTAGGTGTTGCCGTCCTCGAATAGATACTTGACCGCGTCCAGCCGGAAGCCGTCGATGCCTACGTCTTCGAGCCAGAAATCCGATGCTGCAAACAGGCTATCGCGGACGGCAGGTGTCTCGAAGTTGAGGGCGGGCATCCCGCCCCAGAACACGCCCCAGTAGAACCCGCGCGAGCCTCTGTGCCATGCCGTCCCCAGCGGTCCGCCCGTATTGCCCGGCGACGCATTCCAGCGGTAGAAGTCGCGGAACGTCGCGTCGCCCTGTGCCGACGCCGTAAACCACGGGTGCTGGCTCGACGAATGGTTCATCACGTAGTCGATCACCACGCGGATACCGCGCGCGTGCGCCTGCCGCATCAACTCGCGCATGTCATCCATAGTGCCATAATCCGACTCGACGCCGCGGTAATCGGTCACATCGTAACCGTGGTAGCTGGGCGACGGATTGATCGGCATGAGCCAGAGTGCGGTCACGCCCAGGTCGTCGGTCGTCGACGGATCGCCGTCGTTGAGGTAGTCGAGGCGCGAGATTAGGCCCTGCAAGTCGCCGATTCCGTCGCCGTCGGAGTCTTGGAAGCTGCGGACGAATACCTCGTAGAAGACGGCGTCGTGCCACCACTTCGCCTCGAACGGCGGACGCTCAGCGACCGTGACGGCGTCCATAACCGTCAGCGTGTCGATGCCTTCTGGGCCGAACGCGATCAGCGTCGCATCGTACGTGCCGACGTCGGAGTAGCGCACGACCGGACTCTGCTCAGTCGATGTCGACGGCGCCCCGCCCTCGAACGTCCACTTCCAACCCGTCACGTTACCGCTAGACCGGTCTCCGAAATAAACCACACCGCCCTCTGTCGTACGTGCGGGCGAGGCGCGAAAGGCGGCGACGGGAGGTCCAGTCGGAGGCGCTTCGTCGCTGTACCACACGCGGATCGTGTTGCCGCTCGGCTGAACAACGTACTCGCGGTTTGGCCCCGCATTGGGAAACTCCTCTGTCCCCGACCAACTCCCATCGATGCGAAACTTGAACTCAATCGTGCTGCCGACGGAGAAGCCGCCTTTGGTGATGGCATAGACCGAGTCGCCGTCGGCATCCGCCAGTCGGTCGCCTGCGCCGTCCCACCCGTTGAAGCTACCCGCGAGGTCAACGAACTGCGTCGCCGGATCGAATTGCCCTTCGGTGATCCGGTAGCGCATGTCCACCTCAAAGTCGATAGCGACCGTCTGAGCGTGCGCGATAGGCGCGACGAGGAGGGCGAGGAGGCTGAGAGAGAGGGCGTGGCGCATCGGCAGACAGGTCAGAAAGGAGGGTTGATACGAGCGGGGCGTAAGGGCGATTCATGAATCACCCTTACGGAGTGCGGCGCTGGTGGAGTCGGGCGACGTATATCTCGGTGCAGAGGTTACGCGCAATCCTCGGCTGAGTCTGGTATACCCTCGCTCTCCCGATCCGATGCGCCGATCCATCCGACTGTCCACGTACGACTACTCGCGTCCAGGCGTCTACTTCGTCACCATCCTTACGCATCGCCGCGCGCCTCTACTCGGGGCCATCGTAGGAAGTCATATGCGCGAGAGTGCCGCAGGCCGAATTGTGCGCGACGTGTGGGAGTCGCTGCCCGGCCGCTACCCCACCGTACGTCTGGATGCCTTCGTCGTGATGCCCGACCACGTCCACGCCGTAGTCGTGATCGCGCATGGCGAGAGTGCAGAGTCGCCCGCGCCGCAGTCGCCACGCCCCGCCTCCGACGCCCAGACAGACCGCACTCGCCGTCGACGGATGCTGCTGCCGCTCGTAATCGGCTACTGGAAGGCTGGCGCGGCGCGGCATATCAACCGGCTGCGAGGCACGCCCGGCGTACCTGTCTGGCAGCGTAACTACTACGAACGCATCGTCCGAGATCAACGCGAGTTGGGATGTGTCCGCCGCTACATCGAGAGCAATCCGGCTCAGTCCAGAGCATACTCGAACCAGTACGCCCGGCCTTGCGAGGGAGCGTACGCTGCCCACACCTCGAAGTAATCGAAGATCGGCTGTCCGATCTCGCGTATCCAGTTGACGCACAGGTCAATCCATGCCACGTGTCCCGCGTGATCTCGCGCCCACTGCTGCTCGGGCAGAACGCCGCGGATGCAAGGCGTGAGGTGCCAACACAGCGCATCGCCGGGTGTGGCGCGAGCCAGAAGCCTAACGAGTCGCGCACGGGAAGCCGCTACATCCGGCCGGGTCTCGCCCCACTCGGCCAGTGGCAGATCCCAGCACGCCCGCGCGTCGATTTCGCGCGCGAACTGCTCGGCAGAGCGCTGCTGCCAGTGCTCGATGTCGAGACGCGCCGCGTCGAAAGGAAACGTGTCTGGCCACGCTCCGAACGCGTCGACAGTGGGGACGAGCGCTCGGAGCAGTGTCTCGGGCGGTGCAGCGTCTGCCACCTCGCAGGTCACCACGCGCAGCGCAAGCGCGGGCGTGTCGATCCGCTCCTCGCGTATGGCTCTCACCGTCACCCCTGGCGCCCCGCGATCAGGCTGTCGACGACGCTGGAGTCGGCGAGCGTCGAGGTGTCGCCCAGGCTGTCGGTTTGGTTCTCGGCGATTTTACGTAGGATGCGGCGCATGATCTTGCCGCTGCGCGTCTTGGGCAGACCGTCGGCGAACTGGATGGCGTCGGGCTTGGCAATCGGGCCGATCTGGTCGCGGACGTGCTGGATCAACTCGCTCCTCAACTCTTCTGTCGCCGCGAAGCCGTCGCCGACCGTCACGTAGGCGTAGATGCCCTGCCCCTTGATGTCGTGCGGCATGCCGACGACGGCAGCTTCGGCGACGGCAGGGTGCAGGACGAGGGCGCTTTCAATTTCTGCCGTGCCCATGCGGTGGCCGGATACGTTGATCACGTCATCGATGCGGCCCGTGATCCAGTAGTAGCCGTCCTCGTCGCGGCGGCAGCCGTCGCCGGTGAAGTAGCGGCCTTGGAAGTGCGAGAAATAGGTCTGCTCGAAGCGCGTGTGATCGCCGTAGACCGTTCGCGCCTGCCCGGGCCAGCTCTGTTTCATCAGCAGGATGCCCTCGCCCGGCCCTTCGAGCACGACGCCGTTCTGATCGACGACTTCGGGGACGATGCCGGGCAGCGGAAGCGTCGCGCTTCCAGGTTTGAGCGGTGTTGCGCCGGGAAGCGCGGAGATCATGATGCCTCCCGTTTCGGTCTGCCACCACGTGTCGACGATGGGGCAGCGACTTTGGCCGACGACTTCGTGATACCAGCGCCACGCCTCGGGGTTGATCGGCTCGCCGACAGTCCCCAATACGCGTAGGCTGCTCCGGTCGGTCGACTCGACAAACGCGTTGCCCTTCGCCATCAACGCGCGGATCGCCGTCGGTGCGGTGTAGAAGAGCGTCACCTGGTGCTTGTCGACCACTTGCCAGAAGCGGCTCGCATCGGGGAACGTCGGCACGCCCTCGAAGAACACCTGCGTCGCGCCGTTGAGCAGCGGGCCATACACCATGTAGGTGTGACCCGTAATCCAGCCGACATCGGCCGTACACCAGAACACGTCGTCCGGCTTGAGGTCGAACACCAGTTCGTGCGTGTAGCTCGCGAAGACC
>CAXBBB010000109.1:0-7253 GCA_963973615.1 uncultured Rhodothermales bacterium
CCAACTTCCGGTTTCCATGCTCGACTTCAGCCAGCTTTCGCCTCAACTCGCCTCGTTCGCCGAGCACTCGTCATCCGATGGCGATGCACTCGGGCTGCGCATCGAACGCGCTCTGCTTGCGCTGGGCGAGTGTTCAGGCAGGTGGGAAACACTCGCCGAAGAAGCGCGCGCGTTTCGAACGTGGCTCGTCGCCCTGCCGCACGAGCCGCCCGACGCCAAACACCCGCCGACAGTGCGTCCGACGCCGATCACGGTCGTCGCCACCGACGGCTCTCAGGTGTTTCCCGACCGCCACCGCGAGCCGCATTGCTACTTGCTCAACGTGTCGCGTGTCGCCTTCCAGTACGGCACGCAGGAGCAACCGCTGATCGAGAGTATCCCGCGGCTGGGTTTCGATAAGGAGATGGTGCAAGACGCACTCGAGGCGCTGATGCAGCAGGCGCGCCCCGAACTCGTTTCGGCGATGCGTGACCAACTCGAACTCGAAACGCTTTTCCAGACAGCCGAAGACTCGGGCGTCGCCGGGCGTCCACTCGTCGCGCTGGCCGACGGCACGCTGATCCCCTGGATGCTCAAAGGGCGGTCAGGGCAGGGCGACGCGTCAGCGTTCGAGCAGATGTACGCCGATACCCTCGCTCGTTTTCGAGCCAACCGCATCCCCGTCGCCTCGTACGTGTCGATGCCTGCGTCGACCGAGGTCGTCAACCTGCTGCGGTTGGCGCGCGGCGAATGTAACGGCGTGTCGACCGCGCTGGACGAAACGCTCGACGGGATGACGGATCGCCACCTGTTTGAGGATACGCTGCTCCCGGGCGAGCGGTCGGCCCTCTTTGGCTCGCTCTCGCACGTGTTGGCGACGTACCACGAAGAGGACCGCATCCGCTTTTTCTATTTGCACGTTCCGGCGACGCGCACTTCGCCCTCTGAGGTGGCGCGTGTCGAGCTACCCGCTTGGGTAGCCGCCGATACTGCACTGGTCGACTTAATCCATGCCGTGCTGCTGTCCGAATGCGACAAGGGCGAGGGGTATCCGATGATCCTGTCCGAAGCGCACGAGCGGGCCGTGATCCGGGCAAAGGAGCGCGACGTATTCTACTCGCTCATCGAGCGCGAACGTCCGCATGCGATGTCTCGCAAGTCAGCTTCGAAGCGCATTCCCGCCGCCTGAGCCTCACCCTGCCCATGCCCGAACCGCCCGACGACCTCTTCGCCCGCTCCGATGCACCTGCCAGCGCGAGCGCATCGCCTAACTCTGCTTCGATCTGGGACGATGCCGCTACTCCCACGCAAAAAGCCGAGCGAGATCCGGTTGCCGAAGTCATCGCTTCCTCGACGCGCTCTGTCGAAGCCGAGGTATACGAGCAGGCGCCCGACATCGCGTTTGGAACGTGGGTCGAGATTGCCGGGCCAGGCGGTACGCGGTTGTTTGGACTGGTCAGCCACGTCGCCATCGGAAGCCTGGATCCGTCGCGCCGCATCCGCGCGTACGGCTTGACGCCCGAAGAACTCGCCAGCGAGCGCCCGCACGTGCCGGGCCTGATCGTGACGACGCTCCACGCCCAACTGCTCTGCCACGCCCGGGGCGATCAGGTCCGCCAGACGCTTCCACCGTTTCCCGCGCCGATCCATCACCCCGTCCGACTCGCCCAGCCCGCCGACGTGCGTGCGTTGGGTGCTCCGTTCGACTATCTGCGCACGCTCGCTCTGACGCCTGATCCAAACGTGCCCGTCGACGAACTGTTGGTTGCCGCGCTCCGTGCTCAGGCCGATGTGTATCCCGTCCAGCGAGACAAAGAGACGGTTCTGGTCGCCGCGGCTCAGACGCTCAGCCGGCTGCTCCGCGATGATCACGAACGGCTGGGAAGCATCCTGCGTCGGGCGACGCTGTAGGCCAGAAATCAGGCAGCCCGCTCGCGCTCGAAGTAGAGGTAAATATACAACGTATTGCCCTGGGTCATAGCAGTGTCCGTCGAAACAAGACGCCACCTATCGGTCGACATCACGTCGAGGATGCGCTGAGTCTCTGCTTCCGAACGCTCCAGCAAATCGTTGCTTTTGAGCCTGAATCGGGCGGAGTAGGTGCGAGATACGACTCGGTATTCGAGCTGTTGAGCCATCCGATTAAAAAATGGCGCCGACGCGGACGGGAAGCGCGAGGCTGACGCCTTCTTCAGCCACGATGAGCGCTGGATCAACCTCGACGTAGAGCGACGTTTCGCGCAGGCCCAGGATCCAGCCGTAGGCGACGTGGAAAGTCGGGCCGCCGTTGGTGTTGTCGTCTCGGTTGACAGGAGCATAGTACCCGAATCCGGCGCCGACGTAGGTGGCGTTGTCGCGGTAGGCGGGGAGATTGAGGATGGCCGTCAGTTGCGGCGTGACGACGTAGGTGGCGTTGCGTCGGCCTTCAAGGACGAATCCGGCAGCACCCAAGTCAAAGGCGATGGACAGGTCGGCATTGATCGGGGCGGCGGCGCGTCCGTGGAAGCCGATGGCGAGTCCGTCCTGAAAGGAGAGGATCGATTGAAAGGCCAATCCAAAGCGCGGCGTGAGTTGCTGTGCGTGAGCACCAGGAGCCGAGACGAGGAGCAGGAGCGCGGCGGCTGTGAAGGCGGAATAGATAGAGCGCATGGGCGAGGATCGGCGGCAAGAGTGACAGCGTAACTTACTGACACTCGGCTCGCCCAACGGCGCCCGACGCCGCTTCCACGCCTTTTCCTTTCGCCCTGCTGACGATGGCCGAACTGCTTCCCACCACCGAACACGCTCCTGCCGACAACGGCTCGTACGTTTATCCCGACTTCCAGGGACTCGATTACTACGACATCGACGCGCTACTGACCGATGAGCAGAAGCGCATTCGCGATGAGGTCCGGGCGTTCATTACGTCCGACGTGGATCCGATCATCGAAGCGGCGGCTCAGGCGATGGAGTTTCCGCGTCACCTGGTTCCTGAGTTCGCGCGTTTGGGCCTGATCGGTCCCGTAATCCCCAAGGAGTATGGAGGAGGAGGGTATGACAACATCGTCTATGGTCTGATGATGCAGGAAGTCGAGCGGTGCGACAGTGGGCTGCGCTCGTTTTGCTCGGTCATGGGATCGCTCGTGATGTATCCGATCTGGAAGTACGGATCGGAGGAGCAGCGGAAGAAGTGGCTTCCGGCTCTAGCTAGCGGCAAGGCGCTGGGCTGCTTTGCCCTGACCGAACCCGATCACGGATCTAACCCGTCCGGCATGGAGACTCGGGTCGTCCGCGACGGCAACGGCTACCGGCTGACCGGGTACAAGCGGTGGAGCACCAACGCATCCGAGGCTGACGTTGCCGTCGTCTGGGCCAAAGACGAAACAGACACCATTCGCGGCTTTCTCGTCGATCTGCACAAAGAAGGCGTTCGAGCACCGCGCATTATGGACAAGTGGTCGCTCCGAGCCGCCATCACGTCCGAAATCCTGTTTGACGACGTGCACGTGTCGGCGGACGATGTGCTTCCGGGTGTTTCTGGTCTCAAAGGTCCGCTCTCGTGTTTGACCCAGGCGCGGTACGGCATCGCGTGGGGCGTAGTCGGCGCGGCGATGTCGTGCTATGATGTGGCGCTGCAGCACAGCCGAGCGCGTCGGCAGTTTGGCAGGCCCATCGGCGGCTTCCAACTCATCCAGGAGCGGCTCACCGACATGGTGCAGGAGATTACCAAAGCACAGCTTCTCAACCTCAGGCTTGGCCAGATGAAGAACGACGGCACCATGCGGCCACAGCAGGTGTCGCTCGCCAAACGCAACAACTGCGACATGGCGCTGAACGTCGCCCGGAGCGCGCGCCAAGTGCTAGGCGGCAACGGCGTACTGAGTATGTACCCCGTCATGCGGCATATGATGAACCTGGAAAGCGTCGTGACCTACGAGGGCACGCACGAAGTCCACACACTCGTCGTCGGGCAGGACGTCACTGGCGAAAACGCGTTTACCTGATCCAGCCCCACTCTTTCTCCTGAGCTTCCCACGGTATGGAAATCCTTCGCCTCATTCTGACTGTTGCCATCACTGCTAGTGTCAGCACGGGCATTCTAGTGGTCATCGCGTTTTTGCTTGCGAGGCGGAAGGAGCGGCAGAGCGCAGAGGAGGCGGCGCAGCGCAAACAATCCCTCGCCTCTACGCCGCCGCCGCGTTCTGCTCCGATGGCGCAGCAGCACCCAGGTGGGCCTCAGCAAGGCGGAGTTCCCTACCGGAGCACGCAGTATCCTCCCGGACAGGGCCCGGCGGGACCTCGGTACGATCATCGGCAGGTGCAGCAGCCGCCCCGTCGGTGACGCACGTTGTGTTGAGATTTATTCCGGTGCGACACGCGTAACGGATGCGGAGCGTTTGGGCGAGACTTTAATCTATTGGAGCGGATAGGAGCATCTTCTAACCACCACCTGCCAGTAGTTCCGTGCAGTCCATCACCCTAGACGTCTTCCGTCTGCTCTCAACCGTCGTTCTCACGCTCGGCATACCGATCATCCTCCTCCTGTGTGTGGGGTGGCTACAAGGCTGGCTCTCGAAGCGAAGGGTCGTTCCTCGAGTCCTAGAAGCGGATCGGGTACGCGTCAGCATGTCGGGCTCTCGCTTGCCTGTGATCCCAATATCCGGCGTAGAGGTCGATACCCTCGACACTCCGCCGGGCGATGGCGCATTCCGGCCCATCAAGTCGACTCCAGTCCCTGTGGCTCCGCACTCGGCATCTTCGACGCTATATGGGGGAGCCGGCTATCCGCCTCAACGAAAACGGTATCGCGTGCGCCGGTTGGTGTAACGCGGTTGGGAGCATCGCCGAGCGTCGAAACAGAGAAGCTAGGCGAGCGCTACGATAGGGGTAACCCAATCAAACTTTCGAGACATGAGCTTACCCAACAACGAATATCACAACGACCACATGGACGGCGAGGGCCACCTGCGGACCGAGAAAAAGCGTCGGCAGACGTTCGGGAAGCCGTGGCGTGAACAGACGCTGATCGAGGACAACCCGATTCGTCTGAGCGAGAAAGCCGTAGAGTCGATGCTGCCTGACCTGGACGCACTCCAGGCTTCGTTCTGGGTCATGTACCATCAGTACCATAAGCACCACTGGCTCGTCGAGGGGCCACAGTTTCTGCAGCTGCACAAGTTTCTCGAAGCCCACTACATCGAAGTCCACGATGACCTGGACGCACTCGCCGAACGCATGACGGCACTGGGCGGCATTCCCACGAGCGATCCTGTAAATCAGGCGCGGCTTAGCGTGATCGAGCATGAGCCCGAAGGCACGTACCGCATCCGCCCTTCGCTGGAACACGACCGTACCGCTGAGGGCATTCTCTCCGAGTCGATTCGCGAGTCGATCACCAAGGCCAACAAGGTTAAAGACTATGGCACCGAGAAACTGCTCAAGCACATCCTGTTTCGCAGCGAAGACCGGGCGCACCACCTGGATCACTTCCTGGGCGAAGACACGCTCGAAATCGGATTGACGGTCAAAGAGAAAGACCTCGTCACCAAGTAACCTCGTCGTACTCCATCACCGGCACCAACGGCTTCCCGGCACCGCGCTGGGGAGCCGTTTGCGTGTGAGGATGCTGGAAGCCTAGTCGATGCACAGGCCGCGAAGTTGCAAGCGGCGCCTGCGGGTGCGTAACGTCATCCGACTCTCCCACCTCCATCCTCCTCGCTATGCCGGAGCCGACCGCCTTGCCGGATTCCTCTTCCCAAGCGCACACGCCCGCCGAAGCCCTCCGTCTGCTCACCGATGATTTGCGCGACGAGCGCCAACGCCGCGAGATGACGCTCGAGCAGGTCTACGAACGCACCCGTGTTCCGCTCGACGTGCTTCGGCAGTTCGAAAGTGATGGATTGGTCGAGAGCGCGATGTTCAACCAGGTCTACCTGCGTTCCTTGGTGCGCTCGTACGCGTTCGCCGTCGGGCTGCCTGCTAAAGCACTCACCGAGGTATTCGACGACGCATCCGAGGGGCGCTACGACCGCACGTGGATCACGCGTGCTGCGGCGAGCATCGATGCCGAGTTGGAGAAGAAGCTGCTGCGCGAGGCCGCCGAAGAGCGTAAACGGCTCAAGGCCGAGGGCGACGAGATCAAACGGTTGGAAGCCGAACGCCGAGCCCAGGAAGCCGCCGAGAGTGAGGATCAGGCAGAGCGAGAGCGGGCAGAAGAGGAACTGCGCACCCTAACGGCTCAGCGCGAAGCAGAGGACGCACGCCGGGCTGAACAGGCTCAGCAGGCCGCTGTCGCCTCCGGCGCGAGTTGGGAAACCGCCAGCGGACGCTCCGCCGAACGCCCACCTGCCGAACGGAAACCGCGCCAGTCGTCAACGTCCAATACTCCGTGGGGGATCATCGTCGGCGCTGCCGTGGCGTTGGTGCTGGTCGCCGGTGCCGCCTTCTGGATATTCGGAGGCGACGATGAGAACGACGGTCAGGTCGCGCAGAACACCGAGCAAACGGACCCGGTCGAGAACAATCGCCCTCCGCCGCCTTCTCCGAGCGACATCACCTTGCCCGACCAACTCACGCTCACCGTCCGCGCCGACGGAGCGCCGATCCAGAACATCAAGATCAAGCGCGACGAAGACGTGCGGCGTCCCTACTGGATTGAGATTGGCGAGAGCCGCGAGTTTACATTCACCGACGAGGCGACGCTATGTCTGACGGATGCATGCCAGCCCCTTCCCGAATTCGTTGTCGTGACGGTCGAGGGCGCTCCGTTTCCTAAGAACGCCAGCGGAACGACAGTCATCACACGCGACGCCGTCCGCCAGTCGCTCGCCGCGGCGCAGACCCAGGCGCCCGCCCCTGCCGATACGACGCAGTAATTCCGCCCAAGACTTTTCTCCGTGTCTGATTCCGGCCCGCTCTTCGCCGCCCCCGCCCAACCCAATCCTGAACAGGCGCTTGTCGCCCGCACACACACATTGTTAGGGCGGCTCGAAGCCGAGGGGGCTCCGCAGCACAAGGCGGAAGCTGCAACGTGGGCGGCCCAGCTCCGCGATGTGATCCGAGCACACGGTCGCCGCTACTACGCGCATGACCAACCGCTCATTCCGGACAGCGAGTACGACCGATTGTATGGAGCGCTCGTCGCCGTCGAGACTGCGTTTCCCGAACTCGCAACGCCCGACTCGCCCACGCAACGCGTCGGCTCGGCGCCGTCGGATGGTTTCCAGAAGCACACGCACCCGACCCCGCTGCTGTCGCTAGGCAATGCGTTCAATCTGGACGACGTCCGGGCGTGG
>CAXBBB010000110.1:0-7233 GCA_963973615.1 uncultured Rhodothermales bacterium
GGCAAGAACCGGACGACGATCGCCAACTTCCTGCGCCTGCTCAAACTGCCGCCACGCGGTCAGGCGATGCTGCGCGACGGCACCCTGACGGTCGGCCACGCCCGTGCGCTGATCAACATCGACGACGAAAAAGTGCAGGACGAACTGCTCCGCCGCGTCGTCGACGAGAGCCTGTCTGTGCGCGAAATCGAGCAGATCGCACGCGACGTAAAGGACGCTGCCCAGGAAGAAGCCGCGCCGCCGCCCCCTCCTGCGCCGCCCGAACTCCCGCTCCGCGACATCCTCCAACTCCAGCACTTCGCCGACCGCTTGCGCGGACGCTTCAGTACTCAGGTCAAGATCAAGCACAAAGGCGCCGACGGCGGCAAAATCGAGATCGCCTATTACAGCGAGGACGACCTGGAGCGCTTGCTCGGGCTGCTCGGAACGGGAGAGGAGTAGCCTAAACACAAAAACCTGCCAGGATCACGAGGTCCTGGCAGGTTTAGGGTAGCACAAGCCGCGTCAGTTCGATTCGTCGACCGTAACGGTGTTCATGCGGTCGCCCTGCGCGATAGAGTCGACCACATCGAGTCCGTCGGTGACTTTCCCGAAGACCGTATGCCGTCCGTTGAGGTGAGGCGTGGCGGTGTGCGTGATGAAGAACTGGCTGCCGTTGGTGTTCGGTCCGGCATTGGCCATCGAGAGCACGCCGCGCTCGTGGGTGAGCGGGTTCTGGTGGAACTCGTCCTTGAACTTGTAGCCTGGGCCGCCCATACCGGTCGCCGTCGGGTCGCCGCCCTGGATCATGAAGTCCTTGATGACGCGGTGGAAGGTGACGCCGTCGTAGAAACCATCCCGCGCGAGGACGACGAAGTTGTTGACCGTGTTGGGTGCGTGCTGCGGGTAGAGTTCGATCTTGATGTCGCCCTTGTCGGTGCTGATCGTCGCGTGATACGTCTGCGACGGGTCGATCTGCATGTCGGGCGCCTTATCGTATTTCTTGGAGGGCATGGAGGCCATAGTCGGGGAGAGGTTGGGTGATAGAGTCGTTGGACTGTGAGAAGTGAGACGCGCCGGAAGCGCATTCGTGCCGAGGCGTTTGTTCGGTTTCTCCAACATCTCTGCCCGATGCCTCGACGAACGAAGATTGCGCTGCCCCCCATGCCGCGCGGTTTCCACCTGATCACGCGCCCTATCGCCGATGCGTTGTCCAGCCTAGACCGCGTCGACGTTGGGGTGTTGCACGTGTTCATTCAGCACACGTCGGCGTCGCTCGCGCTCAACGAGAACGCCAGCCCGGACGTGCGGACGGATCTCGAAGCCTGGATGCGCAAAGCCGCCCCGGACAGTGCTCCCTACTTTCGGCACATCGAGGAAGGGCCAGACGACATGAGCGCACACGTTAAAAACGTGCTGATCGGCCCAAGTTTGATGCTGCCGGTGACCGATGGGCGGCTCGACCTGGGCACCTGGCAAGGCGTCTACTTGGGAGAGCACCGAGAACGAGCATCCTCACGACGGTTGACGCTGACGCTGCTGGGCTAGTCGTCCAGCGAATCCTCTAGGTGTACCGAGTGCGTGCGGCGACGAGGGTGTCTGATGCTCTTGTGTGAGCGGTGAAGGACGTACTCGTTCTTATCAGTGAAAGGTGGCTAGCTAGCGGATTACCCGAACAGCAGTTTGACGACGTAGACGGCCAAGAACATCGCGGCAATGTCGGCGGTCAATCCGGCGGGGATGGCGTGGCGTGTCTTCTTCACGCCGACGGCACCGAAATAGACGGCGATCACGTAAAACGTCGTCTCGGTCGACCCGAACATCGTCGCGGCGATCTTGACGAGGATGCTGTCCTCGCCGAACTGGTTGATCATGTCGATCACGATGGCCGCCGATCCACTTCCGGTCAGCGGGCGGACGATCATCATCGGCAGTACCTCGGGCGGCACGCCGATAAAGCCGAGGATCGGGCGTAGGCCTTCGATCATGAAGTCCATTGCGCCGGACGCCCGAAACATGCCGATGGCGAACAGGATTGCGACGAGGTACGGGATGATGCTGACGGCGATGGTAAAGCCTTCTTTGGCACCCTCAACGAACTCCTCGTAGACAGCGACCTTCTTGAACAGGCCGTAGAGCGGGAAAATGACGATCAGCGTCGGAATGACGAAGACCGATATCAGGTCCAATACGTTGCGGAAGGATTCCATGGCGAAAGAGGTAGGTAGGTAACCGTAGGGGCAAGACGCGTCTCGCCCGAGTCAGCAGATTTAGGCGATGGGCGGAGGTGTATCGGTCACGACAGCGACCGGGACATCAGGCGGCATCGGCGGCGGCTCGGACTCGCGGTAGCCCTTGAGGCGGCCGTACAGCTTGGCCGCCGTGATCGCAATGGCGAGCGAGAGCGCCGTCACGATCAGGATGGCGAAGAACAACTGGTTGATCTGCAAACCCATAAGCGCCACAAGCATGACAGGCGGCACGACCTGGACGCTCGCCGTGTTCATCGCGAGCAGCATCACCATGTCGTTCGTAGCTGTGTCTTTTTTCGTGTTCAGCGTCTGCAACTCCTCCATCGCCTTGATCCCCAGCGGCGTCGCGGCGTTACCAAGTCCAAGCGCATTGGCGCACAGGTTGAGTACGATCACGCCCATCGCCGGGTGATCTTTGGGTATGCCGGGAAACAGCCTGCCCACGACGGGCTGCACGAAGCGGACGAGCGAGTAGATCAGTCCGCTCTTCTCGGCGATCCGCAGGAGCCCGAGCCACAGCGCCATTACACCGATCAGACCCAACGCGATGCTGACAGCGGTTTCTGCGAAGTCGAGCGCGGCCTGGGCAATGGCCTGCATCTTGACGAACCGGACGCGTGCGAACCGCACGTTGGCCGTTGCCTGCGACGCGCCCGCTGCCGCCATGAAGTCGACGGGGCCGCGGAGGTCATTGTCTCTACTCGACGTGATCTGACGGACGGTGGAGAGTGGCTCGGGCAGGTCGGCGCCCTCAGCGAAGCGCAACTCGCGTCCGTCGCGCGTCTGTACAACCATACCATCGTATGAGGCGAGGATGCCTGCCGGAGCGACTCCGTAGTGAGTCCGAAACGCCGTCGTATCGATGCGCACTTGAACGGCTTGTCTTCGAGCCGTTTGGTCGTAGCCTTCGGGGAAGACGACTTCGACCGGCAAGGGCTGAGTGTTGCGATATGTGTCGCGCGTGAAGTCGAGCGTGTCGCTGACGATGGCGAAGACGAGGCTCAGGATGATGAGTCCGGCCCAGATATAGTTGAGCATGGCGCGGGGGAGTGTCCGTCGTGAAAGCTAAAGGGTAGCTTTGCACCGATGCGCAACGAACGTGTACACCATCGGCGTAACGCACTCTTGGACGCTGGCCGCACGCCGTTTCGTTACACTGCGCTGTCTCTCCATCGCTCTCATGCCTGAACGCTCCGCGCCTCCCAACTCCCACCACCTCGACCGCTTACGGAAGGTCAGCAAGGTGATGGACGACGCCGTATCGGTGCCCGGTACGAAGTTCGGAGTCGGTCCCGACGGAGTTCTCGGGTTGCTGCTGCCCGGCGTCGGCGACGCCGTGGGCGGAGTGACGAACAGCTACGCGCTCTTCGCCGGATACAAGATGGGCGCACCGCCCCTCGTCCTCTTGCGCATCGCGCTCTGGGCCGTCGCTGACCTGCTGGTCGGAGCCGTGCCGCTACTCGGCGATGGTATCGACTTCTTCCTCAAATCCAATCGCCGCGCTGTCCGCTTGCTCGAAGCCTGGGCCGCCTCTCCGGACCGCGTCTCGCACAACAGCAAGACCGTGTTGCTGGCCGTTGCTGGTGGGTTGATCCTACTACTCGTTGGCGTCTGCGCGCTGATCGTCTGGGGCATCACAAGCATCGTCGGCGCGCTTCCCACAATCGGAAGCTGGACGATCTAGCGTGAACGGTCGCGTGGCAAGTCGCCGGACGGCGGCCCGTCTTTCCGCGTAATCGTCTCGCGTAAATCGCCGATGGTGATGCCGAGCAGTTTGATCCGGCCTACGTTGTCGATGGTGCGTCCGTCCGGCAGCAGGACCAGGGTCTGGTGCATGAAAAAGAGTCCGTTTATGCGATAGCGCAGCGTCAACCGGCTGCCTGTAGTGCGTGCGACGACCGTGCCGGTCGCGTCGCTCAACGTGCCCTCGTAGCGGTTCGCGCCATCGGATTTGAGCATCCAGTAGCGCATCTCCGGCTCCTTCCCCTCAAACGTGATCGTCTGGTCGAGTCGGAAGGTGCTGTCGGTGAGGGCATAGCCTCGGCTCTCGACGTGAAACGAGCGCCGCTTGCCTAGAAACACCTTTAGGGAGCCATCGCCTTCGGTATAGCCGCCGAATCCATTTTCGAAGGTGAACTCCTGGGCGCGGGCGGGCGAGATCGCTAGGGTCAGCAAACCGCCGATGAGGATCAGGGAGAGATGGAGGAGGATCATACCTAGGGGTGGAACGCCGCTATTGACCCGCACCTGACAGTGCCGTTCGGATGGTGTAGGCGAGGATTTTCAGGTCCATGCCGATGCTCAGATTCTCGATGTAGAACAGGTCGTACTTGATCTTGCTGCGCACATCTTCGACCGAGGCGTCGTAGCCGCGCTTGATCTGCGCCCAGCCTGTAATGCCCGGTTTGACGCGGTGGCGGCGCGAGTAGAGCGGGATCTGTTCGACGAGTTGGGCGACGAAGAACGGGCGTTCGGGGCGCGGCCCGACCAGGCTCATGTCGCCTCGGAGCACGTTCCAAAACTGCGGCACTTCGTCGAGCCGGGTCTTGCGGAGCCATCTACCTACGGGCGTGTAGCGATCGTCGTTAGCCTGCGCCCAGACGGGTCCGGTCGTATGCTCAGCGTCGGTATGCATTGTCCGGAATTTGAGCATCGTGAACTCGGCACCGTCCTGCCCGACGCGCCTCTGTTTGTAGATCGCCGGGCCGGGTGAGGTCAGCCGCACCACCAGAGCGGTCGCGATCCAGACTGGAAGTCCGAGGAGCAGGATAATCGCCGACGCGGTAACGTCCATCAGGCGCTTGGTGCTCTGCTCCCACGGCGCCATGGGGACCGGCAGCACTTCGATCAGCGGAAGTCCATAGATGTGCTCGGTACGCGCCATGCCGCCGATGACGGAGTAGAAATCAGGGACGAGTTTGAGCGTGACCGGTTTGCCTTCGCACAGACGGAGCACATGCGCGAGCGCCGCGTGATCGTCCGATCCCAACGCGATCAACACGTCCTGCACCTGCAACTCGTCAATCAGGTCAGGGAGCTGCTCGATGCGCGCCGGGAGACTCTGCCCATCGCCGCCCACGATCTGGGAAGCCGGTTGAGCCGTGCCTGCGGGGACGAGGACGGAGTCGGCAGCCTGCAACCGGAGCGTGCCGACGATTTCGAGTCCAGCCTCGGGATACCGCGCCACTTCCTCTCGCACCTCGTCGACCTGGTTGCCCCAGCCGACGATCAGCGCCCTGTGCCGACCGCGCCCGCCGACGAGTCGGCGCTTCTCGACAGATCGGACGATCAGTCGGCCTACTGCCAACGCTCCGAACGTCGACGCGCCAATCATCAGTAGCGCGCCTCGGCTTGATCCGGGTTCGAGCGCTTCGACGTAGATGGCGAATACGAGCAGGAGCATTCCCGTTACGACTGCCTTGACGAGTGTCGCGATCTCATCGAAGCGAGATGCGGCGAACCGTGAGCGGTAGAGACCGAAGAAGAACAGTGTCGCGAGCCAAAACGGAACGAGAAGGACCAGGGCGGCCCACATGCTAGCCGGATACACGTCGGGCTGCCCGAACCACTGCCAGTCGAACCGCGCAACGTAGTAAAACGCATACGCCGCCGCGATCATCGCAGCGTCGGTCAGGAGGAGCAGCAGGCGGTCGGAGCGGGCGCGCACGGTCTCGGGATAGGATCAGACTCGAAACGTACGCACGCGTGGGGGGCGCGTTGCGCTAGCGAAGCCCCAGATTCGACCAGTAGCGCTCTTCGAGCCGGACGCCGAACGAGAACACGCCCTCAAACTCGGTATCTCCGAGCGAACGGTTTAGTCCAAAATCAGCTTCGGCAAACGCCCACGAGACCGGCTGATACCGCGCGGCGACGGCGCCTCGAACCGTCCGCACGCTGGTGTCTAGTAGCACATCGGGACCGCCTTTATCTGGGTTGATGGGCCAGGGCTCGCGCGGGTCACCGTCTCCCTGCCAGAGTACCTGAAGGCCCGGTGTAAGGCGGAGGGCACCGTTCATCAGGTGAACGTCGGCGTGCGCCTCGGCGTGGACGTAGTCGGAGAAGTTTGTCGCCAGTCCGCGTAGGGCGTAGAGATATTTGCCGGGCGGTTGGGTCGTCGAGTAGGCTCTACGCGTGACGACGGTCAGGCCGGTGCGCACGTCGAGAATCGGGGTCACAGCGGCGCGGGCGGCGCGCAGGTCGAGGGAGGCGGCGACGGGTTCGAGCCCGTTGTAGAGGTCGAAGTCGTCCAGCATCGCTTGCCCCTGAAACGTCCACAGGCCGGGTTGCCAGCGCATCGTTCCAGCGAGCAGCAGGTTGTTCTCGTCGTTCTTGGGCGTGTTGTCCGACTCAAGGATGAGCGGTTGCAGTGGGTTGAGGTACTTGAGCGAGAAGCCGGCTCCAGGACCGGAGAAGAGGATTGCTTCTTCCACACTGATGGCGAACCGTGCACTGGGGCGATATTCGAGTCGATGGGCCATCAGGAATCGCTTCGAGCCTTCAAAATCCAGTTGCGTATCGCCTGACCGCCCGTCGAACACATTGTCGCTGTCGAGCGCGTCAAGTTCGCCGATCAGGCTCGTGATGGTGAGGTACTTGCCGCCTAGCGTAAAGCCGAGTTGATCGTAGCTGCGTGGATTGTCGCTGATAAGCAGCCCGGGGCCGTAGTGATCCCCCCAGTGACGCGTCGTGCGGCCCAGGAGAACCGTCGCCCAGTCGGAGTTGAGCGTCAGGTAGCTGTCTTCGCTGCGGATGAACGAACGGCGCTGCACGTCCAGCCCGTCGATGTCGTCTTCGTACGCAAGGTCGTGCTCGGCTCCGATTTGGGCGAAGACGGGGCCTCGTTCGACGAAGAAGTCGAGGGCACCGCGTGTCTGAAACAGCAGGTCGCCGACTGGAAGGACGGGGTTGGCGTTGCGGGCATAGACCAGCGCGTCGCCGTTTCGCACGTCTCGGTGGTTGACCGGGCGTAGGAGATCGGCGCGCTGCGTCGTCGTCAGCCGCC
>CAXBBB010000111.1:0-7227 GCA_963973615.1 uncultured Rhodothermales bacterium
TGCCGACTATGTTGCTGCGTCCGACGATGACCGCGTGTGCGCCGCTGGTCTCGATGCCCGACCGGGTGAGCAATTCGACGATGCCTGCCGGAGTCGCCGGAGCGAACGCGTCGGCGCCGATCTGCAAGCGCCCGATGCTGACCGGGTGGAAGCCATCGACATCTTTCTCGGGCGCAATCGCCTCGATTATGGACTGCTCGTCGACCTGGCCGGGGAGCGGGAGTTGAACGAGGATACCGTCGACCGATTCGTCGTCGTTGAGGCGTGCGATTTCAGCGAGCAGATCAGCCTGCGAAATCGTATCCGGATGGCGAATCGTGTCGCTATCGATTCCGGCCTCTTTGGCTGCCCGCGTCTTGGCGCGCACGTAGGAGGCCGAAGCGGGATGTTCGCCGACGAGTAGGACGGCGAGGTAGGGCGCGCGTCGTCCGTTCGAGGTGAACTCGGCAACGTCGGCTGCAACGTCGGCGCGCACGTCGGCAGCGATGGCAGTTCCGTCGATCAGGCGAGCGGGCATTGGAGTTCAGTTTCGGATGAGAGAGCAGCCTGAAAGGTAGCGCGCGCCACGTCATACGCCCGAAACGGTGTTGGAACTGCCACCGCAGCAAACCGAACTGTTTTACTGAGGTTCTCGTATCCTTCATGGAACAGCCAGTTGCCTAGCTTGGTTTGGCGCCATCACTTACCCGAAAGGCCGATCCCTTTCGCGTGCTCATCCAGAAGAGGGGAGGGAATTTGGCCCTACGATCCTCTGGCAACCACCGCGTGCTTCGGCATTCGGGAAGGTGCTAACTCCAGCCTCGGCAACCGCCGGGGGCAGATGAGCGGAAGACCCATCGCCCTCGGCTTTTAGCCGCTTTCGATAGCTTCTTCTGCATTTCTGCGGGAGAGGCTTTTTTGCGTTTTCGCATTCTGCCTCTCCCGCTCGGATGGACACGGTTCGGTTCGATTCAATCAACCCAACCCACCCACACACCATGAGCGATCTCCGCTTCGAAACCCTGCAACTCCACGCAGGCCACACCCCCGACAGCGCCACCAACAGCCGCGCCGTCCCGATTTACGCCACGACCTCGTTCGTCTTCGATGATGCCGACCACGGCGCCGACCTGTTCGGCCTCCGCCAGTTCGGCAACATCTACACGCGCATCATGAACCCGACGACGGACGTGTTCGAGAAGCGCATCGCCGCCCTCGAAGGCGGAATCGCCGCCGTCGCGACGGCATCCGGTCAGGCCGCGCAGTTCCTCGCGCTCCAGACGCTCGCCAAGGCAGGCGACAACATCGTGTCGACCAGCTTCCTGTATGGCGGCACGTACAACCAGTTCAAAGTCGCCTTCCCGCGTCTGGGAATCGACGTGCGGTTTGCTGACGGCGATGATGCCGACAGTATTGAAAGCCTGATCGACGACAACACCAAGGCGATTTACGTCGAAACCATTGGCAACCCGCGCTTCAACGTGCCCGATTTCGAGGCGATTGCGGCCGTCGCCAAAAAGCACGGCGTCGCGTTCGTCGTCGACAACACGTTTGGGGCAGGTGGCTACCTGTTTCAGCCGCTCAAGCACGGCGCGGACATTGTGACCGAGAGCGCGACCAAGTGGATCGGCGGGCACGGAACGACCATTGGCGGCGTCATCGTCGACGGCGGAACGGGACCGTGGGACAACGGCCGCTACCCCGAGTTCACGTCGCCGAGCGAGGGCTATCACGGCCTCAACTTCTGGGAGACGTTTGGGCCTGACGGCGTGTTAGGTGCCAACGTGACGTTCGCAATCAAGGCGCGCGTCGAGGCGCTGCGTGATTTCGGTGCCAGCCAGAATCCGTTCGGTTCATTCCTGCTCCTGCAAGGATTGGAGACGCTCAGCTTGCGCGTCGAGCGTGCCGTGAGCAATGCACTCGAATTGGCGCAGTGGCTCAAGGATCGCCCTGAAGTGGCGTGGGTCAGCTATCCGGGATTGGAGGACCACCCGTACCACGAGCGGGCAAAGAAGTATCTCAAACGCGGCTTCGGCGCGGTCCTGGCGTTCGGCGTGCATGGCGGTGCGGATGCTGGCAAGCAACTCGTCAACAACGTCGAGCTTGCCAGCCACCTCGCCAACGTCGGCGACGCGAAGACGCTCGTCATTCATCCGTCGAGCACGACGCACCAGCAACTCGCCGCCGAGGAGCAGGTCCGCGCCGGTGTCTCGCCTGACCTGATTCGCGTGTCGGTTGGCATCGAGCACATCGAGGACATCAAAGCCGACTTCGCCCAGGCGCTCGAGAAAGCGGTCGCCCACGCACTGGCGTGACACGCTGACCACGAGGTCCACGCTGGACCCCGATCCTTGTCATCGCGAGGAGCGGAGCGACGTGGCGATCTCCATGCCACCGGCTGACTCAGGAGATCGCCGCGCTTCGCTCGCGATGACAACAGTAGGGATAGGCGTCGTCGCCGGGATCCTCGGTTTCGCGCAATGGCTTCCACAGGTATGATCGCATCCGGCCCCCAGACGCTCGTCGTCGACTCGTTCGCCCTCGAAGACGGAACGGTGTTCCAGAACGCGCCCGTCGCCTACCAGACGTGGGGTGAGCCGTCGGCGACGTGTACGGTGGTATGTCACGCGTTGACTGGCGACGCTGACGCGATGGACTGGTGGCCGGGATTAATCGGGCCGGGAAAAGCGCTCGACCCGGACCACCGGTTTATCGTCTGCTGCAACGTGATCAGTTCGCCCTATGGGACGCTGTCGCCGCTGACCTTGTCACCGGAGGCGAGGCGACCCTACGGGTCCGAATTTCCCGTCTCCACGATCCGCGATACGGTCAGCCTGCACCGGCACGTGCTCGACAAGTTGGGCATCGAGCGAGTGGATCTGGCTATCGGAGGCTCGATGGGAGGAATGCAGGCGTTGGAATGGGCGCTGATGGACGAGCGGGTGGAGGCGATTGCGCCGATTGCCGTCAGCGCGTCGCAGCGGGCCTGGGCGATTGGCTGGGGGGAGGTCGAGCGGCAAGCGATCTACGCCGACGCCCATTGGAATGGTGGCGACTACGAACCCGACGCGCGGCCAACACGTGGACTCGCCGCGGCGCGCATGGCAGCCATGTTGTCCTACCGCGCGCCGGCTGGCTTCGAGCAGCGCCACCGCCGTGACCTAATGCCGGATTCGGATCAGTTCTCCGTCGTCAGCTACCTGCGCTACCAGGGCAGCAAGTTTGTCGATCGCTACGATCCGTTGTGCTATGTCCGCATGACGCAGCAGATGGATAGGTACGATCTAGGCCGTGGTAGAGGCGACTTGGGCGACGTTCTCGCGTCGATCACTCAGCCCGCGCTCGTCGTCACCATCGACACCGACGGTTTGTACCCGCCTGCCGAGCAGCGCGAGTTGGCCGATGGCCTTCCAAACGCCACGCTCGCCACGCTCGAATCGCTGCACGGACACGACGCTTTCCTGATCGAATACGATCAACTCACCGACCACCTCACCCGCTGGATGGCCGAGTCCGGCATCTGATCCCGAATAGCGTCATCCCGAGCCTGTCGAGGCATCTCCAAACTCGCAGCTATCTGGGCGTTCGGGGATCCCCTTCGGCAAGCTCAGGGCAGGCTTTCGACTCCGCTCAGGATGACGATGGGGGGCGGCGCCAAATCTTGAAACTGAATCCAATAGAATCATGCCAACACCTCCATCGACCCCCATTCGCGTCGGCATTCTGGGCGCGACGGGCGCTGTCGGGCAACAGTTCGTGCGCTTGCTCGAAGGCCACCCGTGGTTCCAGGTCACAGCGCTTGCTGCATCGCCGCGGTCTGCGGGGAAGCTCTACCCCGAGGCGGCGCACTGGCTTCACGCCGAGCCGATCCCTGACGCCATCGCCGAGCTGGTCGTGCAGCCGACCGAGCCCGATCTCGATTGCGAGTTGGTCTTTTCCGGTCTAGATGCCTCGGTAGCAGGCGAGGCAGAAGCCGCATTTGCGTCGGCCGGATATGCCGTTGTCTCGAACGCGCGCAACCACCGCATGGCGGATGACGTGCCGCTGCTGATTCCCGAAGTCAACCCCGATCATCTCGACCTGATCGAGCGGCAGGGGTATGGCGGCGGATTCATCGTGACCAACCCCAACTGCTCGACGGTCGGGTTGGTGAGCGCGCTGGCCCCGCTGCACCAAAGGTGGGGTGTCGAAGCCGTTCAGGTGACGACGTTACAGGCTTTGTCCGGTGCGGGGTATCCGGGTGTCGCCTCGTTGGATGCACTGGGAAACGTCGTGCCGCATATCGGAGGCGAAGAGGACAAACTGGCGACCGAGCCGCTCAAACTGCTGGGATTGGTGGGCGAAGAAGGTATCGAGAATGCGTCGTTCGTGGTATCGGCGCAGTGCAACCGCGTGCCGGTCATGGAAGGTCACACCCTCTGCATCAGCGTGCGACTGACGGGCGATCCGTCTGCCGACGAGGTCGCCGGCGCCCTTCGAAATGCGACGAACCCGCTGAGCGGCTTGGGCTTACCCACCGCGCCCGATAGGTATGTCGAAGTGCTCGACGACCCTTCCCACCCGCAGCCTCGGTTGCACGTGCAGCGCGGCGGCGGCATGACGACGACCGTCGGTCGCATCCAGCCGTGTCCTAACTTCGGCATTCAATTCGTGGCGCTCGTTCACAACACGATTCGAGGTGCGGCAGGTGGTGCGATCCTGAACGCCGAGTTACTCGCCTCGCGTGGCACGTTGGGCGCTCGCTACGCTGCTCGCACTTCCTGACCCCAGCCGATGTCCCACCCCATTCGTCCCGCTCGACCCGACGATCTCAACGCGTTGGCCCAGATGTGGTCGGCGTTTATGCGAGAGCAAGCCCAGATCGACGCGCGCGCGACCCCTTCCAAAGATGCCGACGAACGTGGGCGAACGACGCTGCGCGACGCCATCGGCTCTCGGTCTGCTGTCGTACTCGTAGCCGAAGCGAGCGGTAAGCCGGTCGGGTTCGTTGCCGGACACACGTCCGCGCCGTCGCCGGTCTATGAGGGAAGCGTCGAGGCGCAGTTGACCGAGTTGTACGTCGTCCCCGAACACCGACGTGGAGGATTGGCAGGACGATTGATGGATGCCGCCGTCGACTGGGCGCGTGAGAGAGGACTGAGCCGGGTACGATTCGATGTGCTCGCAGCCAATACTCCGTCGCGTGCGGTGTGGGACGGGCGGGGGATCGAGCCGATCAGCGTGACGTATGCCGTAGAACTGGAGGCGCCGTCCGACGAATCCAACCGCGTGCCCATGGGATTTCAAGTGTAGACGGCGTTGGGCTTTCACCAACAGTCCGCCATCGCCGCCGTTTCTTTGGTGCTCTGCCCGACGCCCATCCGATGTCTACGACTGCAACCCCTTACGACGCCCTCGCCGCCGGATACGACGTGGTGATGGAGCACGTCGACTATGAGTTCTGGGCCGACTACGTCCACGATCTGATCCAACGCCACCAGCCCGATGCGCGCGACGTACTTGAGTTGGGCTGCGGGACTGGGTCGCTGGCTATCGAGCTTCAACCGCTCGGAGGGTATCGCTACGCCGCCACCGATGGATCAGCCGCGATGGTGCGTGTAGCCGAGCGCAAGGCGGACTTGCACGGTGCCGATGTGACGTTTGCCGTGGCCGATTTTACTTCCTTTCAGACCGACGCCTTGGCCGATGCTATCGTGCTAGTCTACGACGGCTTGAACTACCTCGTCGAACCAGTCGACGTTCGGAGCCTGTTCGCGAGTGCCGCCCGAGCGATGAAGCCGGACGGCATCTTCGTGTTCGACGTGTCGACTCCGACGAACAGCGCCAACAACGAGGCTGACTTCCAAGACGAGGGCGAGGCCGAGGGCTTTTCCTACGTCCGCACGAGCCGATACGACACCGACGCGCGGCTGCATACGACCGACTTCGAGTTGACAATTCTAGGGCAGACGTTTCACGAGACACACGTCCAACGCGCCTACACCCTCGCCGAAGTCCGCGACTTGCTCTCCCCCGAGTTGGAGGAAGTCGCTGCCTATGATGGGTTTACAGATGCCGAGGCGAGTGAGGCCAGCGAGCGTGTACACCTCGTCGTGCGCCGATCCGCCGCATCTGCGTAGATTCCGACTATGATCGATCTGAGTAACGTCACCGTCTCGTACCCCGTCCCCGGCGGCGGAAAGCGCGACGTGCTGAACGACCTCTCGCTATCTGTTCAGCGCGGCGAGCGCGTCAATCTGGTCGGTCCGACGGGCTGCGGCAAGAGCACGCTGCTTCGGCTGCTGTACCTCGACGTGATTCCCCAGAGCGGCACGATCCAGATCGGCGACTATAGAAGCGACACGATTCGTTCGCGCGAGGTGCCGTTTTTGCGGCGCAGCGTCGGCGTCATCTTTCAGGACTTTCAGCTGTTGCCCGACCGGAGCGTCTACGAAAACGTCGCCTTCGTACTGCACGTGACAGGCAAGAGTGGGAAGCGGATCAAAACGCGGGTGCTCCATGCGTTGGCGCGCGTCGGCCTGAGTCACAAGTGGCAGCGGATGCCGCACGAACTATCGGGAGGCGAGCAGCAGCGCGTGGCGGTCGCCAGGGCTATCGTCGGCGAACCGTGGGTGTTGCTGGCCGACGAGCCGACCGGAAACCTCGACCCGGCCGTGTCGGACGAGATTATGAAGCTGCTCCTGAGCCTGCACGATCAGGGAATGACGCTCGTCATGGCGACGCACGATTATCGGTTGGTTCAAAAGTATCCGACGCGCACGCTGGGCTATATGGGTGGCCAGTTTGTCGAGGTTGACCCACAGACGCTGTAGGCGTGCGAGAAAGCCACCCAACTCGTAGGGGCGTTGCACGGGAAGGTGGCGACCTGTGAGACAACCTCTCCTGCAAAGCCGAGTCATCGAGCGGTCTCCACACTTCTTCGGCTGGAACGTCACGGCGGCAGCGGCGCTGGTAATGGGCGCGACGATTCCTGGACAGACGGCGGGTGTATCGCTGTTCATCGACTCGTTCATTCAGGACGTCGGTGTGTCGCGTCCGGTCGTCGGGCTGGTATACGGAGGTGCGACTGTCGCCGCCGCACTCGTATTGCCGCTGACCGGACGTGCGCTTGATCGGTGGGGACCGCGCCGAGGAGCGTTGTGCGCCGCTGTCTTGCTCGGCCTGTCGTGCGCGATCATGGGGCAGGCGCGCAGTGTCGCCACGTTGGCATTGGGGTTCTTCTTACTGCGTGGATTGGGGCAGGGCGCG
>CAXBBB010000112.1:0-7188 GCA_963973615.1 uncultured Rhodothermales bacterium
GACCCGTCGATGCGCGACCACTTGCAAATCCGTACCGTCTCCATCGTACGTCCGACGACTGAGGAAGAAAACGATGCGCTCATAAAGGAATTAGCTAGCAGCTGACCCGGTGGCCCGGCTGTCGGTACTGTTTCTCGAACCCTGGCACGGCGGCTCGCACAAGAGCTTTGCCCAAGGGTTTGCCGACCACACACGCCACGACGTGCGGACGGTCACGATGTCGGCGCGCTTCTGGAAGTGGCGGATGCAGGGCGGATCGGTTACGCTGGCACGCAAGACGCTCGCACTACTCGACGAAGGCTTCCGACCCGATGTGCTGTTCGCGAGCAGTATGGTCAATCTGCCCGCCTACCTCGCTCTCGTCCGCCCGCACCTGGCCGACACACCGGTCGTGCTCTACTTCCACGAGAATCAGCTAACGTACCCGATTCCGCCCACTGAGAAGCGCGACCTGACATACGGCTATATCAACTACCTGTCGGCGCTGTCGGCGGACCGAATCGCGTTCAACTCCGCGTTTCACCGCGACGAGTTTCTGACCGCCCTACCAGGTCTACTCCGCGCGTTTCCCGACTATACGCACCTGGGAACGGTCAAGGAGATTGAGGCCAAGAGCAGCGTGCTTCACTTGGGCTTGCCGCTTGACCGACACGACGCCTTTCGCGGCGAACGCACGCCCCGCTCTTGGGGACCAAGCCTGTCTGCGGCCGACCCACCGGTTATCCTATGGAATCAACGGTGGGAGTACGACAAGAACCCGTCGGCGTTTTTCCGGCTGCTGGGACGCCTTGACGACATCGGCGTACGCTTCCGGCTGATCTTAGCGGGCGAGCACTTTGAGCAGCAGCCCGACGACTTCGATGCCGCGTTCGAGCGCTATGCCGGTCGGATCGACCATTACGGATACGCCGAGGACTTCGCCGAATACAGCACGCTCCTCCACCGCAGCGACCTGGTGGTGTCGACGGCGCACCACGAGTTCTTCGGCATCGCAATCCAGGAAGCGATCTACTGCGGATGCCACCCGCTGCTGCCTAACCGGCTCGCCTATCCCGAACTGATCCCCAAGTCCCTGCAATCGCCTCTACTCCACGCGCCGATTCTGTATCGAGATGACGACGCACTGTTTGAGTCTGCCAAGCGGATTCTGACGGGCAAAGATCGCCCGTTGCCGGTCGAGACGCTGCGCAGTATCCCGCGTTCGTTGGACTGGAAGGAGCAGATCAGCACCTATGACGACTTGCTCGAACGAACAGCGCTGATCGGTGCCGGTGTTAGTTCAGGGTTGCACGCAGACGATCAAACGCGTCGCGAGGACTGAGCGACGCGCGAACGCGGTAGGTGCGCGGCGAGCGAGCGGCCAGAACGACGACCAGCACTTCGCCGCTTGGGTCGTAGGTACCGGTCGCCTCGTCGATCCATTGGATGGGCGACGCCGCCTTTCCACTCGGTTTCATCCACGATCCCCCAGGCGTGCCATAGAGCATCCGCTGAGCGAGGTAGAGGTTGGGCGGAACGTCCACCGTCGTGACCGCACCTTTGGGAATCACAACGACTCCGACGCCGTGGCGCAGATACCCTTCGTGCGAAGCTGCAGCTATGGCAGCCCAGTTCGCAACCAGAAAATCCAGGTGGAAGCGCTCCGTCGCGTCCTCGCTCGTTCCAGGCGCGCTCGTGATCGAAATGAACGTGTCGGGCGTGTCGGCTTGAAAAGTGGTCGTGCGCTCCATCTGGAATCGTTATTCTATCGGGTACTGAACACACCCTTGCACGCATGATTCTGGCTACGGTTGACGTTGGATCGAACACCGCCAAACTCCTGGTCGCCGACTGCGATGTGTCGGCCTGGACCTTTGAGCCGCTGTACGAGGAACGACGCCACGTCCGGCTGGGCGAGGGGGTCGACGCCTCGGGCGCGATCAACTCCGCCGCACTCGGTCGACTACTCGAAGCGCTCGAAGCCTTCGATCAGACAGCACGCGAATTAGGCGCAGACGGGTTGAGGATCGGCGCCACGAGCGCCTCTCGCGACGCCACTAACATCGCCGACATACAAGCCGCCGTAGACAAGAAGATTGGAGCAGAGTACGCCGTGATCGCAGGAGTCGACGAAGCCCGGCTTAGTCTGCTCGGTGCTCTGTCCGCCCTTCCACACATCACCGGTCCCGCCGTCGTAATCGACATTGGCGGTGGATCGACAGAGTTCGCGGGAGCGAGAAGCCGCACGGCTGAGTTGAGCGTCTGCGTCAGCCTCAATGTTGGATCGGTTCGGCTGACCGAGCGGTGTTTTCCGTCTCAGCCCCCTCCCGCACAGTCCGTGCAGACTGCACGCGACTTAATCCGCACTGCGATATCAGAAGCCGAGTTGCCCGATCTGACCGGCTACGCGCTCGTCGGCGCGGCGGGAACGACAGGCGCCCTAGCCCGGCTTCACGCTGGTTTTGACAGATGGGCCGACGCACCAGCCGATCCTATCCACCTTACGCGCGATGAGGTCCGTGAATGGACTGATCGCCTGGCTGCACTGACGTACGCTGAAACACTTGCGCTCAATCCGAACATCATGGCTAGCCGCGCTGACATCATCGCTGCGGGCGTCCTCATCCTGGATACAGCAATGAATACTCTCGGCTTTGATGCGCTCACGATCAGTCCACGTGGATTGCGACATGGCTTGATGCTCGACCTATTAGCTCAAGGGCGCACGAGCGCGTAGTGTTGACTACTTCTTCGACGACAGCTCTTTGTCGAGGTTATAGGCGGCCGATATGAGCGAAAGATGGGTCAGCCCTTGCGGGTAATTGCCCAGAGCTTGCCCGAGCGGCCCCGTTTCCTCCGAAAAGAGCCCTAAGCCGCTGCTGTAACTCATCATCTTCTCGAACAGCAACCGAGCCGTCGACAGCTTTTCTGGGTCGGTGCGCCCCGCTCGTGTCAGCGCTTCGACGAGCCAGAAGGTGCACAAGTTGAACGCGCCCTCTTCGCCCTCCAACCCGTCAGGCGACTCGTTGTGATTGTAGCGGTCGACCAAGCTGTCCGACACCAAACCGCCCCTGTCGGGTGGCTGCATGATGGCGTCAAGCGTAGCGATCATGCGCTGATCACTAGGCGAGGTGAAGAAGACGAGCGGCATTAGGAGCGCACTCGCGTCTAAGGTGTGACTGCCGTAATGCTGCACAAACGCGTTACGCTCCTCGCTCCACCCGTTCTCGAAAACGTCGAGGTAGACGGCGTCGCGCGCTGCCAGCCACTCCTCGCGGGGGGCTGGAAACGACCGTTTGTCCGCCAGTCGCAGTCCTCGGTCGAACGCGACCCAGCACATCACCTTGCTGAAGGTGTAGTGCCGAGGGGACCTGCGGGCCTCCCAAATGCCGTCGTCCTTATCCTGCCAGTGATCTACCAACCAGTCGAGCAGTTTGCGGATCTCGACATAGAAGTCGTAGGATATCTCCTGCCCGTGCTTGTTGAACAGGTAGACGGCATCCAGAACCTCGCCATAAATGTCGAGCTGGTACTGGTCGTTGGCCCCGTTACCGACTAGAATGGGCGTTGAGTGCCGGTAACCACTCAGGTGGTCGAGTTCGACCTCATCGGGTACCATTTCACCGTGTATCGTATAGACAGGACACAATCCGCGCTCAGGGTCCGCCTCCCGACACCGGGCGAGTAGCCAATCCATAAAGGCGGCGGCTTCCTTGGTGAAACCGATGCGCAGAAAGGCATACAGCGTGAAGGCTGCGTCTCGGAGCCAAGCGTACCGATAATCCCAGTTGCGCTCGCCGCCGATGATCTCAGGCAAGCCCAGCGTCGGCGCGGCGATGATAGCGCCCGTCGGCTCGAACGTGAGCAGTTTGAGGGCTAACGCGCTGCGATACACTTTCTCGCTCCACCGTCCTCGATAGGTGCATTGTCCCAGCCAATTGTGCCAGTAGTCGCGCGTCGCCTCGAATAGGCGCTGCTCGTGCGAGCGCCCAAACGACGGCACTTCGGTTTCGTGCGCCTCAACGATGAACAAGCCGAGCGAGAAGCTATCGCCTGCCCGCAATCGTACGGTACCGGTCGCTGCGCCGCCAACCACTCCAATGACTTCGTCAGAAGCAAGAGCGAGTTTCAAATCTGGCCCTTCGAACAGCACTCCGCCCGGCAGATCGTGGGTCGTGTGTGTCGCCCGTGCGTAGTCGAACGCCGGAGCGCAGCGCACGTCGACATCCAACTCCCCGCGCACAACTGTCGCTTTCCGAACCAAGCGTGGCCGCTCTTGCTCACATCCGTAGCACTCAGGCAGGTCTCCGACCGGCATGTAATCGATCACTTCAAGCACCCCATCTTCGGCGAAGAAGCGCGTGACCAGGATGTTGGTATCAGGCCAGTACACCTGCTTGACGTTGGTTGCAGGCTGGACCGGGCGGATCCAAAACTGACCGGCGTCCTGATCATCGAGCAGGTGCGCAAAGACGGCCTGAGAGTCGAAGTGCGGCAGGCACATCCAGTCGATCGACCCATGCGGACTCACCAGCGCCGACGAGCGCATGTCGCCGATCATCCCGTAGGCGTCGATGGGTTCGAACGCGTGGGCAGGACGAGGAGCAGCGGTCTGTGTCGGAGGCATCAGGTAGTGGTTGGTCCGTAAAAACTCAGCACGCTCCTAAGGGTCGCAGGGGTTCTTAGGCGTCCGCTCGGGTCCGATACTTTACGAGCCGAACCTCGTTGCCGTCATCCGACGAACGGTATTCCACTGAGTCCATCAACCTCCGCATCAAGTGGACACCCAGTCCACCGCGTTTTCGGTTGCGAATCGAGCGAGCCAGATCCGGATGCTGGTACGCGGTCCGGTCGAAGCTGATACCCGTGTCGCGGATGAGGACGGCAAACTGATCGTCGTCGACATCCACGCGCACGTCGAACGTGGCATCATCGGCCCCGGCATAGGCGTGTTTGACGACGTTGGCACACGCTTCGTCTACGGCCAGTTTGATTTGCTCGACCGTCTTGCCGTCCATGTCCGCCTCACGCGCGCGCTCGGATACGAACTGTCGCACGTCACTCAGCGAGCGCGTGGCAGCGGGAAGCGTCAGCGAGTGGGTCCGAGTCACGTAGGTCAGGCAGAAAAAGCTGCGACAGCTTCCTGTTCGGTGGGGACGATGTCCAAGAACTCGGGGAAGCCGAGTAGATCGAACACGTTATAGACGCTGTCTTGCAAAGCCGCCACTTTGATGTCGCCGCCCTTCTCTCTCACCTCTTCAATGTGTGCCAGAAATACGCCCAGCCCGGCAGACGATATGTACTGGAGGCCTTCGCCATTCACGACGATGTTGTAGCGCTGCTCATCCTGGCAGCGGTTCAACGCCGCCTCCATCTCTTCGACGGTGTGCGCGTCGAGTTCGCCTTTAAGGTCGAGAAATTGCACGTCGTCGCGCGTGCGGAAATCAACGGAGAAACTGCTCATCAGGAGGGGGTAGCCAGGGCCGAAACGGGCAAAACGTGCGACGCTTGCGCCGGTTGCAGATCGGCATGCGATGGAGTACCCGTCACGCCGAATCCGCTGGGCAGTCCGTGCCATTTAAAGATCATCAAGGTCAGATCGTCGTCGTAGTGGGTGCTGCCAAGGAAGGCGCGCAAGTCGGTGAGGACGGCGTCGTGAATCTGGTCGGCCTCCTCGTGGCGATGCTCGGCGAGACAATCCATCAGGCGCTGATAGTCGTATTCCTCGCCCTTAGAATTGCGGCTTTCGACGACCCCGTCCGTGTAGATGGCAAAGACGTCGCCGGGCGATAGCTGGGTCGTCGTAACGGCAAGTGTGCGGTCGAAGATCGGTCCTTTGTCCAGTCCCAAGCCCATCCCACGCGAGCGCAGCATGTAGGGCTCCGACGCCAGCGACGCGTGGACTACGGGACAGTGTCCGGCTCTCGCCAGGGTGATCGTCTCGCTTTCGATGTCGAGAACACCGTAGATGCCCGTGATGAACGTATTCCGTTCGAGCGACTGAACCAGCGCGCGGTTCGCCTGTGACAAAACGGCGTGCGGATCGCGCGTCGACAATAGGAGCGAGCGAAAAATGCCCTTGAGTTCGGCCATGTAAAAGGCCGCCGACGTTCCCTTGCCGCTCACGTCAGCGACGATAAAGGCAAGCCGCTTGTCGTCGACTTCGACCAGGTCGAAATAGTCGCCGCCGACCTCGAGCGCGGGCGTACTCGAGGCTGCAATCGACAGTCCGGCCATACACGGCAACGTTTGGGGCAGCAATTTCTGCTGGACCGCCCGAGCGATGTCGAGTTCTTGCTCGAGCCGCTCCTTTTCGACGCGGTCTTCGACGAACCGGGCATTGTCGAGCGCGAGCGCCGCTTGAGTCGCGAATACTTTGAGGGCATCCAGGTCGTCGCGCTCGTAGCTCTGGGCCACATCGCGCGCCACACAGAGTACGCCTAGCACGTCGTCGCGGGCGATCAACGGCAGCGCCATCAGGCTCCCCATGCCCTCGCCTGGCCGCACTTTGACGCGGTGATCGGTAGGTGCGTCGTCGAGAACCAGAGCGCGCCTGCTGCTCATTACGTCGGACGCGATCGCCGAAAGGTCGAGCACCTCGTAGAGTCTGGCTTTGCTAATGCCGACGGCGGCCGCGAGGACGGGTTCGAGCGTCGTCGCGTCATCGTCGTAGCGCAGCAGCCACGCCTGATCCGCAGCTCCGGCTTCGACGGGCGATTGGGTAATCGACGCTTCGAGTTGCCCCCGGTCAAACGCCTGGGCGATCAGCCCCGACAGCGATTGAAGCGCCGTCATCTCGTCGGCTTTCTTCTGGAAATCGCCCGTTGTCGGCAGGTGGAAGAGCAGGAAGAGAAACGCCGACAGACTATACAGCGACGTGAAGCCGAACGCGAGTTGGCAAAAGTAATAGAGGGGGCGGCTGTAAAACTGCAGGTAGCCGTAGTCCCCCGCGACGAAACTGCCGGGGCTCATGCCTAGCCCGATGGCGAGCAGCCCAAGCAGCAGGGCGATCAAACCCAGCATCGACAGCTTGGCCTTTAGCGGCAGATATACGATCCACGACACGCGCAGCGCGTTGACGACCATGAACGAAACGGCGACTGCCAGCAGCAGCGACTGAGTCGTGGTTGGATCCTGGCCCGGATCCGAGCCGACGAAGGACCCCGCCACGACCACCATCAAGCCCAACATTAAGTACCAGTTACGCAG
>CAXBBB010000113.1:0-7120 GCA_963973615.1 uncultured Rhodothermales bacterium
TTACTGCCCTCCTTGGCCTGGATTAACTCGACAGCCTGAGTGAGCGTGACCTCCTCGACTTCCGTGCCCTTGGGAAGCGTTGCGTTGGTCTTGCCGTGCTTGACGTAGAGTCCGTAGCGACCGTCGCGCACGTCGATGGGTTCACCCGAAACAGGATGCTTGCCCAATTCGCGCAGCGGCTTGTTCTTGTTCTCCTTCTTGGTGATCAATTCCATCGCCCGCTCCAGGTCGACCGTGAGCACGTCGTCTTCCTTGCCTAGCGAAGCAAAGGTTTTCTCGTGCTTGACGTAGGGACCGAAGCGTCCGTTGTTGGCGATGATTTCGTTGCCGGTTTGGGGGTGCTCACCGACCGTTCGCGGAAGCCGCAGTAAGTCGATGGCGAGTTCGAGCGTGGCGTCCTCGGCCTTGATACCTTTGGGCAGGCTGGCCCGCTTGGGCTTCTTGCCGCCCTCCTCGTCGTCGCCCAGCTGAACGTAAGGGCCATAGGGACCCGACTTGAGCAAAATCGGCAGGTCGGCTTCGGGGTGGATGCCGAGCGGCTTGTCCTCCATGTTGCCCTCTTTGAGCAACTCGGCGATGTGCTCTTTGGTCAGATCTGCCGGAGCGAGATCGTCGGGCAGCGAGGCACGCAGTAATTCCCCGTCCTCTTCGTGTTCGACGTAGGGACCGTAGCGGCCCACGCGAACGACGTACGGATCCCACTGGGGAGCTTCCAGTGTCGAGATGGCTTTCGCATCCAAGGACTCGATTCCATCGTCGACGGTGGCCTGTAGCCCCTTTTTGCCGTTGAAAAATTTCTCTAGATACGGCAGCGCTTTGGCTGATCCATCGGCGATGCGGTCCAGGTCGGACTCCATCTCGGCGGTGAAGTCGGTGTCGACGAGGGTGTCGAACTGGTGTTCGAGTAGGCGCGTGACGGCGAACGCGACAAACGTAGGCACCAGTGCAGACCCGGCCTTGCGTACGTAGCCACGGTTCTTGATCGTCTCGATGATCGACGCATAAGTGGACGGGCGACCGACGCCGCGTGCTTCGAGCATCTTGACGAGTGACGCTTCGGTATAGCGGGCGGGCGGCTTGGTCTCGTGGCCTTCAGGTGTGACCTCTTTGCAGTCGAGCAGATCGTCTCCGGTCAACTTCGGCAGCGGCTGATCGCGATCTTCGAGCGCGGCATCGGGGTCGTCCGACCCTTCGACATAGGCGCGAAAGAAGCCCGGAAACTCAACCGTACGGCCCGACGACCGGAAAGTGGCAGCACTCTTGGTCGTGTCGACTGCGTCGGGCGAGGCGGCATCTTCGCCTTCTCCAGCCTGGATCGTTGCCGAGACGAGCTTCAAACGCGCACTCGCCATCTGCGATGCGACCGTCCGCTTCCAGATCAGATCGTACAGTTTGTAATCCTCCCCCGAGAGTCCCAAGTCCCTAGCCGTCTTCATCTCCTTACCTGCCGGACGAATCGCCTCGTGCGCTTCCTGCGCGTTGCGGACTTTTTCGCTGTACTGACGCGGAGACGGGCTGAGATATTCCTTGCCATAGCGCGACGTGATCGCCGTCCGCGCCGCGTCGACGGCCTCTTGCGAAAGCGTCGTGGAGTCGGTACGCATATACGTAATGAGACCCTTTTCGTACAGTCCTTGGGCAGTCCGCATCGCCGACTTCGCGCTCATCCCCAGCTTACGCCCCGCTTCCTGCTGCAGCGTCGAGGTAATGAACGGCGCCGAGGGATTGCGCTTCTGCTGCTTTTCCTCGACACTGACGACGCGCCACTTCTCGTTCGGCAACCGCTTGGCTAGCGCCTTGGCCTCTTTCTCCTCCAGAATCAGTACGCTGCCCGGTTTGGCCAGCTTACCGGTATCTGGGTCGAAGTCCTTACCCTGAGCTACCCGCTGCCCGGCGACGTGCGTCAGCTTGCCCGAAAACTGGTCGCCTCCCTTGGCAAGTTCGGCTTGCAAGTCCCAATACCCCGAAGGCACAAACGCCAGCCGCTCCCGCTCCCGCTCGACGATGACGCGAACCGCCACGCTCTGCACCCGCCCCGCTGACAGCTTGGGCGCGACCTTGCGCCACAGCACGGGCGACACGCTGTAGCCGACCAATCGATCGAGGATACGTCGTGTCTCCTGAGCATCGACGAGAGCTAAGTCGAGGTCACGCGTCTGGTCGATGGCGCGTTCGATAGCGTCGCGTGTGATCTCGTGAAAGACCATCCGCTTGACCGGAATCTTGCGCTTGTCGATGTCGCCCCGGAGCACTTCAAGCAGGTGCCAGCCGATGGACTCTCCCTCACGGTCTTCGTCCGTCGCGATGATGAGTTCGTCGGCGGATTTCAGTGCTTCTTTGAGCATCTTCACCGTTGGCTTCTTGTCGCGCGGGATGATGTAGAGCGGATCGAACCCCTCGGCGACGTTGATCCCAAGGCGCGCCCATTTCTCCCCTTTGTACTTGGCCGGAATCTCGGACGCGTTCGACGGCAGGTCGCGCACGTGCCCTCGGCTTGCCTCCACCTGATAGCTGGAAGGCAAGATGCCCTGAATCGTTCGGGCTTTGGTGGGCGATTCGACGACGACGAGGCGCTTCATATAGGTAATGTATAGGATGCGGCAGAGCCGTTTACACACGCTTGCACATCCGGTGCCGTTCCTCACGCCGAGCGAATGCCTCCTCCTGTGCTAGCGAGAGTGAACCGAAGCAGGGTGTAAACGATGCGTTTGGATGGATCAGCGAACCCGTCGAGTCTGTCGCATGCTGTCCACCAACCCTTGTACTCTCATGAAGAAGCCTGCTCTGATCTACACGATTCTAGTCGTCGCTGCCTTGACCTTGCTGCTGATCGTACTGGTCGGTTCGTGTCATAGCGGCAGCGACCCCGACGGCGACGACCTGCGTGACGGACTATCGTCCTCCGCTTGGGTAGCGCCTGCGTCTGAAATCGGGTAGCGTACCGCTGGAAACGGCCGCTCCTCTGCGTCGGCGCTAGGCCTCGACCTCCTGAGTTTGCGCTTGATACGAGCGCAGCGGTAACACGGCCAACTCTTTCTCTTTGGCTTCCACCATCACGTCGAACGGCGCGTCGACCGGAACGTCTGTCATGATAGACAGGAAGCGCTGCAGGTCGGACTCCTCGAGTAGGTCGGCGTGGGCGGTGCGGCGCCCTTCGGGACGTGCGCTCGACAGGTGAAACTTCGGGACGCGCCCATCCCAGGTCTCGACAATGGCTTCGATCTTTTCGGTCAGTCCCTCGTCGTCCGATCCGGGGAAGATGGTATGGTGGAAGTAGTCGAAGATCATCGGGACTCCGATCCGCTGGCAGAACGCGAGAACCTCGTCGGTGCCGTAGGTGGTGTCGTCGTTTTCCAACGCCAGGCACCGCTGCGACAAGGGGGACAGGCGCTCGAACGCGTCGGCAAACCGATCTTTGGCGGCTTCTCTGTCGCCGTATGCGCCGCCGACGTGAAGCGTCATCGTCCCCTGCCACGGATCGACAGCGTCGAGGAACGCTGCTTGATAGTCGAGTTCGGCGATAGCGCGCTCCACGACATCGGGCTTGGGCGACGTGAGGACGGTGTACTGCCCCGGATGGAGCGTCACCCGCAGCCCCTCTTGTTCGACGTAAGCGCGGATGCGATCCAGCTTAGGCGAGAACATCGTCTGCCAGTCCAGGTCGAACTCGTCGTGCGAGGCGAACGGAATGATGCCGGACGAGACGCGGAAAAAGCGGATGTTGCGCGAGACGTTCCAGCGCAGGATATCGTAGAGCGCGTCCAGATTCGCCCCTCCGACTTCGCGGACTCGTTCGGCAGAAAGGCTGGCGAGACGAAATGTGCGACCCGTCGTCTTTTCGAGCGAGCGGTTGATACACGCGTATCCCAGATGGCGGAGGTACATGGCAAGTGGTTTTCCTTCTGCTACCGACCGCACCGCCCGCCGTGCCGACCTCCACGCGACGTTACCGCGCCGTGGAATCCCCGATAGCCTCTGCCACTACGTCGATCCAGACCATGAAGTGGTCGCTCACCTGAACGCCCGCCGTGTCCGGCCGCACCTGTCCGCTGTCGATGACGCGCAAACCCGTCGAGGGAAGCACGTAGTCGACGCCCAGCCCCCACCCGGCCGTATCGTCTGGGTCGAGGTCCGGAAAGCGTGACTGACCTACTTCGTCGGCGACAGGGCGCACGCCGGACTGGATGCGCGGCGAAGCGAAGAGCAAATCGCCGATTGGATTCTCCCAGGCGCTGCCCTCGTCCGGATCGGCGTTGAGATCGCCCATGATCCCGAAACGAGCGTCGGGAGCGAGGCCGCCTCTCGTGCCCGAATCGTCATAAATCCAGTCGGCTCCATCGACGTACTCACGCCAGAAGCGGATCTCGTCGTGGTTGCGCTTTTTATTGCGCGCCTCGGCTCCGTCGAACGCGGGTGGCGTCGGATGGCTCAGCAGCAAGTGAACGACTTCGCCAGTCGGCAACGTCAGAGGAACGTCGGCGTGGGTTTTGGACGAGAGGCGAAACGGAACCGCCGGATCGTACCACGGCTCGCCCGACTCGGGATCGGTCGGTAACAGCGCTCCCGGCATATCGGCCCAGCGAAACGTGCGGAACGTGCGGATGGCATCGGTGTCGACGGTCAGGCCCTCGCGCACGAAGAGGGCAAACGCATACTGTCCCGGATAGACGCCAAACCCCCACGCATCGCCGCCGTATGCGCGCTCGTCTGGCGTCTGACGCGGCGGATTGCCGTCGACGCCGACCTGCATCGGTGGCACGTCCGAGACTACCTCGCCGCTGCGGTCCAGATCGAACCCCGACGCCTCGCCCGTATTGCTCTCGAACCCGATACCAACGTACCGCACGCCGGTCGCCTGGCTGATTCGGTCTGCCATGCGCTCGGCATTGGCCGCAGTGCCATCATAGGTCAACTCAGAAAGCAGTAGCACGTCTGGCGCAAGCGCTCCGATTTCAGCGATGGCTCGGTTGATACGCGGATGATCGGCGTCGCCTACGTCACTCGTACGCAGATCTTCGACGTTCCACGCAGCGATGCGGATCGGTTCGAGCGGCGCCTCAGGGGTCGAACAGGCCATGACGAAAAGAAGGAGCGGAATCAGACGCATTCGCATAAGTTGGGAGTCAGCAGTGGGTGGTCTGCCAACTATGCTGACAGTTCGAAGCGAGAACGGCTTATGGCTCGTACAGCTTCGCCTCGACGGCCAGCGCCGAGAGGCGGTCTGCTTCGGCGACAAAGACCGACCCGTGGGTGTCGTACGCCGACCGTCCTCGTCCTATCCGGATGCGCGTCGTCGTCAGATTGTGCGGAATATGCGCTGCCGCCAACTCATCGGACAAATGGCGGACCATGTCCGGGTCGTCAGCGCGGAGCAGAACGAGGTCGTCGGAGAAGGGGATCAGAAAGTCGGACACGTGGGCCAACTTACGGAATCTGCAGCAGCTTGTGTGTTTGTACGCTGACGCGCCATTGCGGGTGGCGGAGGCAGTAGGCTACCGTCGCAGCGACATTAGCTTGGGTCTGTCCGACCGGATCTGCGTGCGTGGCAGCGGCATCCATCGGCTGGAGAAAGAAGTGGGTGAAGTCCAGCCCCGAAAAGCGTTCGGGCATCGCGAGCGGCTGTGGATACACCAGTTTGAGTTCGTCGCCGCGTGTCAGCAATACGTCGGCTCCAGCCTTTGGCGATACGCAGATCCAGTCGAGCCCCTCGACGTACGGCATCCCGCCTCCCGGCCAGAAACCGGCGATGTGATCAGCCAGCGCGTCCGCGCTTGAGAAGCGTCCACCGCCGGGACCGTCCGTACCGACGAAATCGGTGTCGCAGAACGAACAAACGGCGTCGGCTCGGTCCTCCTCCCTTCCGGTCCACAGGTTGCACCCTGCGAAGCGCAAGAAAACAGCGGCTCGTCCAGCCTGTGCGCCTTCGCCCTGCAGCGTGTAGTACACCTCCTTTACCGTATACGATTTTGCGCGCTCGACCATTCGTGGGGGAAGCATCGGCGCTCGCTCAGCCGTCATCAGTGGACCGCGACGTGGTAGGCCGCTACGACGTGGCACGCGCTTCCGGCGAGCACGAACAGGTGCCAAATGCCATGCGCGTAGTCCCAGCGCTCCCACAAGTAGAATGCGATCCCGGCAGTGTAGGCTATGCCACCTGCGATCAGCCACGCCATCGCGCCCGACGGCAGGCTCGACACCAGCGGCCCAGCGAAGAAGACGGCCATCCAGCCCATGACGACGTAGATCAACGTGCCGGCGTTGTGGTAGCGGTGCTTGCGAGCGAGCAATTTGAAAGCGGTGCCCCCCAGCGCAAGCACCCACACGATCACGAGCATCGCGTAGCCTGACAAGCTGCCTATGTGCATGGCGAACGGCGCATACGATCCAGCGATCAGGTAGAGGATCGCAATGTGATCGAAGAGCCGCAGTTTCTCCTTCAGTTTGCGCTTGCGCGCCAGATGGTAGAGCGTCGACGCGAGGTAAAGCGTCGTCAGCCCGGCGCCGAAGAGCAGGCTACCGATCAGGCTCGTCCAGTCTTGCGCGACGACGATCAGAACGATCAGAGCGGCCACGCTCAGCGCCAGCCCAACACCGTGCGTGATTCCGTTGACCCACTCGTGAAGGGGCAGTTTGCGTAAACGATCGGTCATAGCAGCGGGTTTAGTTGGTGGGCCGATTCGAGAGAATGGACAACGTGATACGACTGACGCATACCAGGCGGTCGCGTTCGTCACGTATGCGTATTTCCCACACTTGTGTCGTTCCGCCGATGTGAAGAGGCGACGCACGTCCCGTTACAACGCCCGAGCGGACACCTCTGATGTGGTTCGCATTGATTTCAAGCCCAACGGCGACGTTCTGCTCCGGGTCGAGCGTCAGCCACCCGCCCACACTGCCCAGCGTCTCAGCCAGCGCGACCGATGCGCCACCATGAAGCAACCCCATTGGCTGGTGCACGCGCGGCTCGACTGGCATCGTCATCTCGATCCAGTCCGGCCCAATAGCCGAAAACCGCATCCCCAGCGTCGCGCCCAGGGTGTCGCGATTGCCCCAGTCGTTGAGTTCGTCGACGGTTACGGCGCGGTGCCAGATGGGTTGAGGTTCGGGTTCCATGGGGTAC
>CAXBBB010000114.1:0-7035 GCA_963973615.1 uncultured Rhodothermales bacterium
GGGCTTCGCGGTTGGTGGAGTCGAGAGCGAGCGCACGAGCGAAGGCGTCGCGTGCCGACTCGTCGTCCTGCCGAGCGAGCGACTGGCCTTTGCGCAGCCAAAGCCCCGAGTCGTAGGGACGAAAGACGAGCAAACGGTCGAGTACCTGAGTAGCGAGGGCGGTGTCCCCAGCGCGTTCGGCCAGGTCGAGGGTACGCATCAGGTCGTCTTCGGTCGGGTTGGGGAGACGGGCGAGCGTCCGGGCGGCCATATCGTATCGGGCCAGGCGATTGTAGAGTTCAGCTAGCCCGGAGAGAGCAGGAGCGTAGTCCGCGTCGGCTTGGAGCGCGAGTTCGTAACTCAGTTCTGCATCGGTGAACGCTCCTGCTTCCATCGCCAGTTCGCCCGACAGCGCGTAGTAGCGAGGGGACGTGGAGAGATTGGAGGCAGACTCAGCGTCGCTTCGTGCTCCCGGCAGATCCCCCAGCGCGCGGCGGCTCATCGCGGACGCGGCGTACACGTCTGCGGAAGCGCTTCCCGTCAGAGTCGATGCGAGGTCTCCGTAGGTTTCCAAGGCGCTGTCGTGATTGCCCGCTTGGGCTTGCGTGAGGGCTCGCGCATACTGAGCGAGGCGTGCGCTGCCGTCGAGTTGAGCTTGTGCGGGCGAGGCGAGGAAGGCAACGATAAGCGCCACCATCGCCCCGAAAAACGCCCAGACGTAGGAGGCAGTGAGCCTACGAGGATTGGACTTCCCTGATGAGGGCGTGGGGGTGGGAAACGTCACGGCGTGGTGGCTGTTCATGTGATCTCCTAAATTAACGCAGGATTATGAGTGAGGCTCCCGCAGGTGACGCCCTTTCCGTCCGCGACGTGATGCGCGTCGACCTCCCCACCGTTTCCGCCGACGCACGAGCGAGTGACGTCGCGGCTCGCATGGTGGCGAACGGGTGGCGTCACGTACTGGTATCGGACAAAAGCCAATCTCTTTTAGGGCTGGTCGACAGATTGAGGCTATTACGTCACATGGCGCGGCTCGAAGGCGAGGACGGCGACGAACCTATCGTCTCGTTCTTGCTGAGCGATCCCATCGTGACGGCCCCCGACACGCCGCTGGCCGACGCCGTCCGCCGGATGGCGCGTCATCGCATCGGCTCGTTACCAGTCGTCGAGGAGGGGCGGTTGGTCGGACTGGTCAGCGAGCGGACGCTGTTGCCCTACGCCGAGCGTCTACTCGACCCGGCGCAATCTGCGCCTGCTTTGACTGCTTCGCTTCGCATAGACGGTCCAGTCGTCGGCTGATCGGTATTCTACCTTCCAACCCGGCTCGCCCGAGTCGCCTTCACATCCAAACGTATGGGAGATCCGAACGTACAGAATCCACACTCGGCCTCCGAACTACGCGCCTTCACTCGGCAGCTACTGCGCGAAGTGCGCGCGTTCGATCGGATGCTGGCCGACGGTCGGTTCGCGAGCGGACACCCACACATCGGTGCCGAGCAAGAACTGGCGATGGTCGACGCCAACGAGCAGGCCGCTCCGATTATCCAGGCGGTTCTGGCACGCAAGGCGCACCCCGAGATCGTCAGCGAGATCACGCGCTTCTCCGTCGAGTTTGGCACAGACCCGATCCTGTGGGGCGATAGGGCGCTGAGTACGCTCGAGAGCCGCCTCTCTCACTTGCTTGGTATCGTGCAGGAAACCGTTCGGGCCGAAGGCGCCGACGTGGTCATGACCGGCATCCTGCCGACCCTCACGCTGTCCGACATCACGCGCGACGCCGTCACGCCCGAACCGCGATACTTCGCCATCGACGAGGCGATCCAAAACCTGCGCGGCGACGAAGGCTTCATCCAGATCCGCGGAGTCGACGAATTGTATCTCCGGCATCAGGGCGTCTTGCTCGAAGGCTGCAACACGTCGTTTCAGACGCACTTTCAGGTCGACCCGCAGGCGTTTCCTCAATACTACAATGCCGCTCAGTTGGTAGCGGCTCCGGTTCTGGCGGCGGCGGCGAACAGTCCGCTGCTGTTTGGACGGCGGCTGTGGCACGAGACCCGCATCGCGCTGTTTCAGCAGGCCGTCGACACGCGGACGAGCCACTTACACCTGCGCGAACTCAGCCCGCGCGTCCACTTCGGATCGGATTGGGTGCGCGACAGCGTGACGGAGATTTACCGCGAAGACATCGCCCGCTTCCGCGTCATTCTGACGCCTCAGGGCGAAACCGAGAACCCCTTCGACGTGCTCGCACGCGGCGACGTGCCTTCGATGCGCGCGCTCTCACTCCACAACGGCACGGTCTACCGGTGGAATCGCCCCGTCTACGGCGTCTCCAACGGGCAGCCGACGCTGCGCATCGAGAACCGCATCCTCCCCGCCGGGCCGACCGTCGCTGACGAAGTTGCCAACGCTGCGTTCTGGTTCGGACTGGTGAGCGGGCTGGTCGATCGGTTTGGCGACGTGCGTCCGCGCCTCCACTTCGACGAAGTCAAGAGCAACTTCTTTCGCGCCGCCCGCGAGGGATTGGGGGCCGAACTGTGCTGGCTCGACGGCTCTCGGATGTCCGCCACCGAACTCATTCTCGACCACCTGCTTCCGCTCGCCAGAACCGGGCTGGACGCGTCGGGCATCGACGAAGCCGATAGCGCGCGTTATCTGGGCATCATCCGCTCCCGCGTTAAATCGGGACGCAACGGCGCCCGTTGGCAACTCGACTCACTGGCCGCCCTGCGCGCATCCAATTCGCGAGCGTCGCGCTCCGAATGCCTGGCTGCCCTCGTCACGGCCATGCGCGACCGTCAGGCCTCGGGTGCTCCCGTTCACACGTGGCCACTGGCGACGCACGGCTCGGCGAGTTATCCCAAGCGGGCACGGCGTACGCGCGTCGAACACGTGATGACGACCGACCTATTTACCACACACCAAGACGAGCCGGTCGATTTGGTCGCTGCTGTGATGGAGTGGCAGCGCATACGCCACGTCCTGGTCGAGGACGAGCACCACCAATTGCTCGGGTTGGTTGCGCACAGCAACGTGCTCGCTCACTTCGCCGGAGCGAACGCCTCCAACGACGCATCGGTGCGCGACATCATGACGACGAATCCCATCACCATCGGTCCCGAAGCGACGACGCACGACGCGATCCGCCTGATGCGCAAACACAACATCGGCAGCCTCCCCGTTGTCCGCGACGAGCAGCTCATCGGCATCGTGACCGAGCGCGACTTCATCGAACTGGCCGCCCACGAACTCGAGCGCATGGTCGACGCATGAGCCGGATTCGGCTTCGAATTCACTGCTCGCCGGATACGCATTCGTTCGACCCATGGGGCGAACCGTTATTTTGAGCGTCTCTCACCTCGCCGACTGCCGATGGCCCATCGTCCCGCTTCGCTTCCCGCACCCGAACTCGTCGCCCCCATTTTGTCAGCCCCTGTCCGCGGAGACGCGGCCGTGCGTACGACGTGCAGGTATCGCCCGATGAGAACTTCGGTCGCCTGATCGTCGACGAGCGCGTCGAGGCAACGGGGCTCGAAGTGCGCAACGTGCTGCACGGCAAGCGCGGTCCCGTTTTCTGGCGCGTCGCGAGCGTTGGCTCCTACGGCGCAGGTGCGTTCTCCGAGCCGACCGATTTTTACTCCGACCCAATAGTTGCCGACGCCAGCTATGCCGGATTGCGCGCCGAGGCGGGTGCTCAGACTCCTGCCGAAGCCGCCAGTAAACAGCCCGTAGCCGACACCCACATCGACTCGGGCAAGCGAGATTACTTCGTCTTGCTCGTCGCCATCGCCGTGACTGTTGTACTTGCAATCGCGACGATGCTGATGTTCGAGGGACTCGACGGCTCTATCGACCCAGACCCCGCGGCTGCGTCGGATACGACGGAAGTTGCGGGTGCTCCAGAATCGGCTCCTGTGGCTGCAGATTCGGCCGAAGCAGTAGTCGTCGATCCCGTCGAAGATGCGGCAGACTCGACCGCTCAGTAGCACAACTTGGCAAGCTGTCGGCTTTACCGACAACTCCGCCCTGTCCCTGCGGCATCCGAGAGAAAGGCCGACTGTTTCAAACGAAACGGGCGCTCTCTCCGCGTAGGAAAGAGCGCCCGTAAGGCAAAGCGGAGAAGGTCAGTCTTCTTCGTGCTCGACTTCGACCTCTTCCAGTTCCATATCGGCTCCGAAGTCGCTCAGGTCGAGCGGTGCGAAGTCGGCATCGTACTCGTCGTCTTCGTCCGAGTGGCGGTCGACGGGTGGACGAGCAGGAGCTTTCGACAGGACGGGCAGCGCGTAGATCGTACCCAAGCGGTGCGAGCCGACAGGGACGATTTCGCCCGACAGCATCATCTTACGCGCCACTTCGTGCGAGCACGTTTCGTATCCGTGTGCCGGATGGTGGAAGTTGGCTGATTTGCGCTCGCCGATGATCAAACGATAGCCCTTGTTCATCTTGGTGAGCACGTGAGCGTGCCACCGCTCGCGCGAGACACTGGGGACGCTGCGGCTGATGTTGCCGTCGGTGGAGAGATCTTCCATGGGTCGATGTGGGAAGAGAGGAGCGCGAGACGATCTCGCTGAAAAGCGGGCGCCCAACCCCGAATTCGGCGCCGGGTTTCCGCCCAAACTGATGATTTTGCTCAGCCTCCGACTTTTTCTCGTTGCCGAGGTTATGCACGCGGTTTTCTGGGGTCTAGAAACGTCCTGTCCCACCTTATCTCTCAGACGATGCTCAGCCACATCTGGAGTAGCACGGCGATGGGCGTCGACGCGCTCCCCATCGAAATCGAAACCCACGTCGAAGCCGGAATGCCGCGCTACACCGTCGTCGGGTTGCCGGATGGTGCGATCCGCGAAAGCCGCGACCGTGTGTTCGCCGCGCTCAAGAACAGCGGCCTGCCCGTCCCACGCGGTGCTACGACGGTTAACCTCGCTCCCGCGGATGTGCGCAAGGAGGGTGCCGCGTTCGATCTACCGATAGCGGTTGGCCTGCTCGCCGCCCTCGCGCCCGACTTGCCCGCCGACCGGCTAGATCAGGTGTCGATTCTGGGCGAGCTGGCGCTCGATGGAAGTGTCCGAGGAGTCCGAGGCGTGCTGCCTGCTGCACTACAGGCCCGCGCAGATGGAAAAGCGGCTTTCATCTGTCCGCTCGCCAACGCCGACGAAGCCGCCGTCGTCTCCGGCCTGCGCGTCTACGGCGTGGCGACGCTGCGCGAGACATACGAACTGCTCGCCGGGCGCTCGACGCACGACCCGCACACGCGCGATGTCCACGCGCTCTTCCGCGACGCTGCCACCTACGAGCGTGACCTGTCAGACGTACGCGGACAAGAAAACGTGCGACGCTCGGTTGAAGTCGCCGCAGCGGGTGGGCACAACATCTTGCTCGTCGGTCCGCCGGGATCCGGCAAGACGATGATCGCGCGTCGCATCCCGACGATTCTGCCGCCACTCACGCTCGACGAAGCGCTCGAAACGACCAAAATCCACAGCATCGGCGGCACGCTCGGCGTCGGCGGGCTGGTGGCGACGCGTCCGTTTCGCAGTCCGCACCACACGGTCTCCGATGCCGGATTGTGCGGCGGCGGCGCTTCTCCGCTTCCGGGCGAGATCAGCTTGGCGCACAACGGCGTGCTGTTCTTGGACGAGGTGCCCGCGTTCAAACGACAGGTACTCGAAGTCATGCGCCAGCCGCTGGAAGAAGGGTCGATCACGATTAGTAGGGCGCGGGCGACGCTGTCGGATCCAGCGCGCTTCATGCTCGTCGCGTCGATGAATCCGTGCCCCTGCGGTCACCTGAACGATCCGGGGCGCGCCTGCACGTGCGCTCCGCCTCAAGTGCAGCGCTACCTGAGCAAAGTGTCCGGCCCGCTGATGGACCGCATCGACTTGCACGTCGAGGTAGCGCCGGTCCCGTTCGACGAACTCAATCGCAAAGCGCCGGGGGAGTCGAGCCGGGACGTTCGGGCGCGTGTCGTGGCGGCCAGAGCGGTGCAGGCCGAGCGGCTGGCCGGATCGTCAGCGCACTGCAACGCGCAGATGTCGTCGCCCCAGGTGCGGATGCACTGCGCGCTGGACCAGGCCGGGCAAAACCTGATGCGCATGGCGCTCGACCGACTGGGCCTGTCGGCGCGCGCGTATGACCGAATTCTGAAAGTCGCCCGAACGATTGCCGATCTGGGAGGCAGCGAGCGCGTCGGTACCGAACACCTGAGCGAGGCCATCCAGTACCGTTCGCTCGACCGGAGCGCGTGGGCTAACTGACTCGACGTTGAATCACCTGGTTTTCCCGGCTGCGTCGCAATCGGCTGGGAGGAGAGGGCGGAGCGATCCGTTAATAGACGAGCCAACCTCTCGATTTCCATGTCATCTCTCCGCATCGCCGCCTTGTTGCTCTTGCCTCTCGCCGTTGCGTGTCAAAACGACGACCCACGCGAGATGCCGCCTCCCCCCGCGTCCGTTTCCGATCCTGACGTGACACCGGAGCCGGATGTTTATACCACACCGATGGCGCCTGAAGCGATCGCGCCGCCCAATGCAGGCGTGATCGCAGGGCGCATCGTCGGGCCGGATGGCAGAGCGATGCAGGATCTGAACGTAATTACCGATAACCCCGAAACTGGTACCAAAACGGGCGGCGATGGACGCTACGTGCTGCCTCAGGTGGCGCCGGGGCGCGTGTTCGTGAAGTTTCGCGGCCCCGCCGTGCTCGACAGCGTCGCCGTCAACGTGCGGACCGGGGACACGACGCGGCTCGACTATCAGATCTCGTTTCTGGGACAGTGACGAAGGATGTCGATTCCAGAGTAGCGATTTGGCAACGACCGTCGGTAAGCGTAGTCTGAGCAGTAGCACCCGCTGACCTGCTCGCCCATGCTCGACCTGCTCCGCCGAAAAGCCGCGCGTTTGTCGTGGGCGTCCGCTGCTGTCTTCCTGTCGCTGACAGCGGGGTTCGTGTGCTGTGCGCTGCTTGGGCTGATCGCGCTGCGCGAAACGAGTTACGACGACGCGTGGCCCGCTGCCGACCGCACGTACCGCATCCAGATGACGTGGAGTGAGGGCTCGC
>CAXBBB010000115.1:0-6982 GCA_963973615.1 uncultured Rhodothermales bacterium
AATACCAATATGCCCTCGATGCTCAGCGAGTCCGGCTTTCACACCAATCCGGACTTGAACCTGTTGTTTATGGATCCGAGCTACCAGCGTCTCAAGGCCTGGTCTATGGCGCACGCGCTGTTGGATGTTCGCGGCGTGACGCGTCCGGACGTGCGGCTTGTGGGGGGCGTCGTGTCGGATGCCGAGTCCGGAGTACCGATCAACGGCGCGGTCGTCACCCTGAACGGTGAGAACTACACCACTCCGACATTCGCGACCCTCTTCCAGCAACACGTCGGCGATAGCACGCGACAACTGGGCAACGGCTGGTACTGGTTCGAAAACGTCGCCGCAGGCACGGCCACCGTTTCTGTCGAACGCCGCGATTACGCTATGACCACAGCGCAAGTGACACCCGAAGACCGCGCAATCACGCGCTTCAACGTCCAGATGGTGTCGACCGTCCCGGCCACCGTCGTCACGTTTGCGCCTGACTCATCCGCTAAAGTCAACGAAAACATCGTGATCGACTTTTCGCGGCCGATGGACCGCGCTGCTACGCAAGCCGCCGTTTCGATCTCTCCCGCTCCGCCTGTCAACTACGTCTGGAGCAACGGCGACCGTCGTCTGGTCATCGCGCCCGACTCGCTGCTAGCTAACACGCAGTACACTGTCACGATTGCGGCGTCAGCCGACGGTGCGCGCGGATACGGGTTCGACGGCGACGCCGATGGAACGGCTGGGGACGCATTCACGGCTCAGTTCACGACGGGCGCACGGGACGTGGTTGGCCCTCGAATCGTTAGTACGTCGCCATCGAACAATGCTGATGGAGTAGATCGTATTCCGCTGATCCAGATCACGTTCGACGAACTCGTCGATCCGCTTTCGGTCGATCTCAAAGCTTTCATGTTCGAGGACAGCGATGGCGGGTTTGTCGCCGCCAATGTCACCTTTACCGATGTAGGCGAGCAGACCGTCCTTAACGCCTCTCCTCTCGAAGCCCTACGCGCGGGAAACTACTATGCGTTCGTTCTGCCCGGGGCGATGGCTGATCAGTTTGGAAACGAGGTTGGCACCATCCGGCGTCTGCGATTCCAGGTCAGCGAGTTTACCCGCTCAGTCCGCACTATTGACGACTTCGAAGGATCTAACGTGCTCGTCGACTGGTGGGCACCCACCCAGAGTGGGTCGACCACTTCTAGCGCGCTGATCGTCGACTCGACACGCGCTCGGGTGAGCGATCTCGCCAGCCCGCTCCGCACGTCGTCGCAGAGCCTGGAAATCACCTATGGGTGGGTTGCGGGCGCGAGCGCGCCGTTCCTGATCCGCGAGTATATCAACGATGCCGCACCTGCCAAAACGGTGCGCTTCGATGCCGACGCCACCGTCTCGGTCTCGCTTTTTGGAGACGGTAGCGGCAACCTCTTTCGCTTCTGCGTCGACGACAACGGCCCTGGCGGACACGAAGTCAGCCCATGGTACACCGTCGACTGGATCGGCTGGCGCCGCATCGACTGGACACCTTCGGTCGACGGCGCCGGTACCTGGATCGGCAACGGCGTCTTTGACGGCAGCCTGCGGTTGGAGTCGCTGCAGATGTCTCGCCCCGACAGCGATGCTTCGTTAGTCGCCTTCGGTCAGTTTCGCTTCGACGATCTGGAAGTCAGCACGTCCACCTTCACGTCCGCCGGAAGTCCGACTGAGGTAGCAGCAGACGTTCTTTCGCCTGCTCGCCCACATCCGGTGCGTCAGTCGTCCGACGTATCGTTCTCGCTGGCTCAGGCTGGTTCTGTCTCGCTCGTGCTCTACGATGCCATCGGCCGCGAAGTCGCAGTCCTCGAATCGGGCGTCTCGCTGCCTGCCGGTCCTCACACCCGGACGGTCGACGCGTCGCATCTGACGAGCGGCTTTTACTTACTTCGCTTGACGACGGACAGAGGCACGAGCACACAGCAACTAGTCGTGCTTCGCTGACGTAGTTTGGCGGCCTGCCGGGATGGCGAAAGGGTAGACGCAGCGGACTTAAAATCCGCTGGGGCGCATGCCCCGTGCGGGTTCGAATCCCGCTCCCGGTACTTGTTAGGCTTGATCGCAACTGGTCATATGCCTAACTGGGCTGAAGAGCCGTTCACGATCAGTGGGCGGCTCTTTTTTTGTGACCAAGCAACCAACATCGGAGGTTGTTGAGGAGGCTTGCCTCAGCCGAACAAGGCGTCGTATGCCTGCTGGTCCTCAAGCTCTGCCAGCATGGACTCGGGCAAGCCGAGATACGCGACAACGGCGTCCCATGTGCTGAAAACAGATATGGAGCCTCCCTTATTCAGTTTTTTTGCGATTAGAAAACTCAACGCCGTCTCAATAGGCTTACTCGAGATGATTGCGAACCTTCCCACACTCGCAGACTCAGAAGCCAGTATTAGTTGAGCAAATGATTCCAGGCTTGAAGGGTTCAGGTCAAGTATCGACTCGCGGACATCAACTATACCATTGAACGATCTGTCATAGGAAGGGTCTGACCAAATCTGTTGCATTAGCGTGATCAGGTCTTGCGGAGATACGGGGCCCCTTAGTCGCTCAAATACAAGTCGCTTTTCGGGGGCGATCATATATTCTAAAATGCTTTCCATGGCAATTGGTATATCTTAATAAATGGGGTAAATAATAGCCAGGAAACATCTTGTCAGCCCTAAGCTAGGCGAGGTCTTTGTCGCTGGTGGAAAGGTGTAGATGTATAAACACTGGCCGCGCTTTAGGGTGGAGTTCGGGACAGCGTCATATGCATAATAAGTAAGGAGGAAGGAAGTGGGAGTCACTTTGGTGCAAGGAGTGTTGCGGCCGAAATAGAATCGGTAGCCTATGCAAAACGTCTGGCTTACGTCTAGCCTGCCGTAACCACGGCGCGTTCCTCACTGGGCGATCGCAGCAGCCCGCTGGCCGTGACCAGCAGCGCGCTGACGACGAACGCGACCAGAAACGCGCTCTTGTACCCGGCGATGGCGCCGTTCTGCGTCGCGACGAGCATGCCGATCAACGCGCTGCCCAACGTCTGCCCCGTCGCCAGAAAGAAGGTGCCGACGCCTTGCCCAGTCGTGCGGTCCTTGACCTCACTTTCGCCCAATAGGATGTACGATATGGCCGAACCCAATAGGCCCGACAATCCGAGCCCGATCAGAACCGTGGCACTGACGTATCCTCCCAGCGTCGCACTGAACTGCCAGAGGACGAACAGCCCCGCTGTTAGAACCGCTGATCCGACGGCGAGAATCGTGCGCGTCCCGCCACCGGAGCGCCCGCCGTGATGCAAACGACGAGTGGAAGCAGCAGGTACGACGCTTCGGATCGGTCGACGCCGTAGGCGACCATACAGTATTTGGGCAGAAAAACGAAGAGCGCTTCCACGAGTCCGGCACCGAAACTGAACAGCGCTGCGAGCCCCACCTGTCGGCGCGCAAAAAATGCGGGAGCGATGAGGGGAGAGGCAGCGCGGGCGGCGTGACGGCCGTACAGCCAGACGAACGCTGCACCTCCCGTAATCAGCAGTGCGGCGACCCCATTGTAGGCAATCCCCGCCAGGGCATCGAACCGTGTCAGTCCCAGCGCACCCAAGAGCAAGGCCGCTCCAAGAAGCAACGCCCCGCGCGTGTCGAAGCGCTCGTGGTCCGTCAAGCGTGTGTTGGGCAGTACGATCAGACTCGCTGCGATGACGATCAGCGCCAACGGGAGCGGGGCGATGAACACCAGTCGCCACGACGTCTGCACCAGAATTCCGGCGATGATCGGGCCGATTAGAAACGCCAACCCGAACACGCTGCCCAACAATCCGAGGGCGGCACCCCGTCGCGCGGGCGTGACGACGTCTCCTACGACGGCAGCGGCCATCGGAAACAGCCCACTCGCGCCCAGGCCCTGCAGCACGCGCCCGATGAGCAAGACAGAGATACTAGGAGCCGAGGCAACGATGATCGACCCAACGGCGAGCAGGCTCAGGCACGAGGCGAACGTCGCTCGCTTGCCCCATACGTCGCCCAGCCGCGCCGTGAAAGGCAAGCCGACTAGGTTGGCGAGGATGAACGCATTCAAGATCCAGGCCGACGCGCGCTCGGTTAGCCCAAAGGCAGCTTCTATGGCACTTAGGGACGGGCCAATCAGGGCGATATCGAGCGCGGCAACGAGCGTTCCTAGAAACAGGACGGGAAGAACGCGGGCGGGACGAGCCATCGACGGCGGCGGAGGAGTGTACCTTTACGGACGCAATCGACGCGCCCGGTTTGCGAGAAGTCCAAACGCTGGGCGGTGCTCGTGATCCATGCGTTTTCCGCGACGCTCTCCCTTTCCTCTGACCCGCAACCATGCGACGCCTACTCGTCCTCCTACTGCTCTGTTCACCCGGTGCTTTGGCCCAACAGGCACCATCGATACCCATGGAGCTTCCGCTTCGACTCGTCGGTACTACGTTCGATTCTACCGTCCCCGCACCGTCCGACGTAATCGGCTTCGAAGCGGGTTCTAAGCATGCGCGTCCCGAAGCCATCGTGCGCTACTACGAGCGCGTTGCCGACGCTTCGCCGCGCGTGATGCTCGAAACCTATGCGCACACCGTCGAAGGTCGGCCTCTCGTGCAGGCCATCGTTACGTCGCCCGCTAATCACGCGCGGCTGGACGCCATTTTTGAAGCCAACCGTCGCCTTTCGGATTCCCCCAACGCCGTTTCCGATGCGGATCTGGCTCAGATGCCAGGTATTGTTTGGATGGGATACAGTGTGCACGGTAACGAGGCCAGCGGCGCTGACGCGGCTCTGCTGACGCTACACCACCTGGCGGCTGGGCAGTCGACGGAAGTTGGTCAGATGCTGGACGACCTGGTCATCATCCTGGACCCGGTCTACAACCCGGACGGCCGCGCGCGTTTCGTGGGGTGGATGGAGCGCTACCGCGGACCGTCTCCCATCTCCGATGATCAGGACATCGAGCCCGACGAGCCGTGGCCGGGTGGACGCACCAACCACTACTGGTTCGATCTCAACCGAGACTGGCTTCCCGCCGTTCACCCGAGCAGCGAGGGCCGGTTGGAGCGCTTTCATCGCTTCCGTCCCCAGTTTCTGACCGACTTCCACGAGATGGGGGGTGAGTCGACGTTCTTCTTCCAGCCTGGAATTCCGTCGCGTACCAACCCGAACACGCCGCAAGCGAACCAGGACATGGCAGGCCGGATGGCCGAGTTTCACGCAGCCATCCTCGACGACATCGGCAGCCTGTACTACTCAAAAGAGAGTTTCGACGACTTCTACTACGGGAAAGGCTCGACGTACCCCGACGTAAATGGCTCGGTCGGCATCCTCTTCGAGCAGGCCAGCAGCCGCGCCTTGCAGGTAGATACCGATAACAACGGATTGTTGACGTATCCCGAGACGGTCCGCAACCAGTTCGCCACGTCGATCTCATCGCTCCGCGCTGCCCTCGATCTGCGGACTGACCTGCTGAAAATGCAGCGTGACTTCTACGCCGAATCGTCCGACTTTGCTCGCGAGATCGGGCTGCAGGGCTACGTCTTCGGCGATGGCGGCGATGCTACGCGCGCCGCACACCTCGCCCGGCTGCTAGGCAAGCATCGCATTCGGGTCGAGCAACTCACGTCGCCACTCACGGTCGACGGCACCCGCTTCGACGTCGGTAGCTACTACGTCGCGCTCGACCAACCGCAAGCCCGCCTGATCAACGGCGTGATGGAGCGTCCGTCCACGTTTACCGACTCGCTCTTTTACGACGTCTCGGCGTGGACACTGCCGCTTGCCTACGGCCTACCTATGGCCGATGTCTCACGCGGTACGCGGGTGGCTACGCGCGCTGCTGATGCTACCGAGCCCCAAGGTCGGTTGGTGGACGCGCCCAACGCGTACGCGTACCTCATTCCCTGGGGACGCCTCTACGCCCCGCGTGCCTTGTATGCGCTGCAAGAAGCTGGCATCCGAGTACGGCTGGGCACAACTCCGATGACGGCAGTGGTGGGCGGAAAGGAGATGGAGTTTGGCCGGGGAACGCTCGTCGTTTCCGTCGGCGAGCAGGACGTTCCGGCTGCAGTTGTCCGAGACGCGGTGCGCCAAGCGGTGATGGACGACGGCATCGACGCGTACGCGGTTACGACAGGCCTTTCGCAGGCCGGACCCGACCTGGGCAGCACAAGCTTTGACGTGATTGCGCAACCCAAGATTGCATTGGTCGTCGGCAGCGGCGCCAGTTCGAGCGATGCAGGTGAGATTTGGCACCACCTGGGCGAGCGGATGGACCTGCCGGTCGTCTTGCTAGATGCGGGCTCGTTGGGTAACGCCGACCTGAGTCGGTATACGACGCTGATCATGGCGGGCGGCTATTACAATAGCGACCTGGCCGCCTCGATTCGGACGTGGGTACGCGGCGGCGGCCATTTGATCGCCACGACATCGGCAGCGAGTTGGGCTATCCGTAACGATTTGGCCGAGATGGAAGAGCGCGAAGACGCCGACCGGGACAGCATTCTCGCCGCGACGCCGTATGCCGAATTGGGTACCATGCGCGGCGCCCAAGCCGTCGGCGGTCTCATCCTCACCGCCAACGTAGACACGACCCACCCTGTCGCCTATGGTCTGACGCCGACCTTCCCGTTCTTCCGGCGCGGCACGACCTTCTACGCCCCATCCGAAACGCCCGGCTCCAACGTGGCCGTCTACACGGACGAGCCGCTCGCCGCCGGTTACATCAGCCCGGATCGTCTGGAGCAGGCACGGGGATCGGCAGTCGTCACCGCACTTCGCAGCGGACGCGGCAGCATCGTCCTGCTACACGACAATCCGGCTTTTAGAGGCTTCTGGCTAGGTACCTCAACCGTCTTGATGAACGCCATCTTCTTCGGCGGCTCGTTCTGATCGCAACTCCGATATTTGGCGGCGCGCCCTACTCCGTCATTCCCGCGCAGGCGGGAATCCACAACTGCTGCCATCGCCTCGTCGGCAGCGCTGGTTCAGGC
>CAXBBB010000116.1:0-6915 GCA_963973615.1 uncultured Rhodothermales bacterium
TCGACCTCTGCTGCCCCGACGGTCTGGGCGATGCGCAGTTTGCAAGGGCGTACCGATGGCGAGGCACCCGCCCTGCGCATCGCCGACGCATCGATCCGGCAGAACAACGTCTTTCTGCGCGATGCTGTGCTCGACGTGCAACCGCTCGTCCCCGCCGACATCGCGCCGCCCGATTCTGCTGACGGCAACCTGGGACAGATCCGAATCGACTTCGGCGATCCCGAATCGGAGGACCTGGAGGAATCGCAGGCCATTCCGGAGGCGGTTGCATCCAATGCCCACGTGGATTCGCTGGGTAGAGCCGTTCCGCATCCGTATCGCCTGACGTTTTCTACCGATATCGTCTATGCATCGTCCGAGATCAACACGCTGTATGGACTGCAGGGAACGGCGCAGATTCGGTTCTCGGATCTGACGGGTGCATATCGGCTGTACGGTGGAAGCAACCTGTTGCTCGACCTGCGCAACTCCGACTACGTCGTGGGCTTCGAGTCACTCGGCAAGCGGATGGACTGGGACGTGCAGGGCGCCCACGTCTCGCGCGTGCTCGAAACGGACACGCTAGGCCGCAGCCTGGCGCGCTACCGACTCTACAGTGGAAGCATTGGCCTGGTGCGCCCGCTCGACCGCTTCCGTCGCGTCGACGCTCGGATGGCGCTGCTGGGCGTGAGCGAGGCCAACCTGTTCGACCCGTCCGAACCCACGGTGAGTCGCCTGTTGCTCTACCCATCGCTCACCTATACCTACGACGCCACCGAGTACGGCGCATGGGGCGTACGGTCGGGGCGACGCGGGGCAATATCACTTGCCGGAGTACCCGTTACGGTGAGCGGAGAGCGAGCCCGTTTTGCGACTGTCCTGGCTGATATACGCGCCTACGCCACGTGGGGACGCTACACGTTCGCCGCTCGTGCGTCCGGTGCTGCGTCCGTAGGAACGGACCCACAATCGTTCTACACGTCGGGGGTCCAGGGCTGGCTCAACCCGCGCGTCGACGCGCGCAGTCCGCTTCCGACGACTGGGCTGTCGGGGTTCGCCTTCGCTACGCCGATTCTACCGCTGAGAGGGTATTCCATCAACGCACGTCAGGGACCTTACTTCGGCTTGATCAACACCGAAGTGCGCGTTCCGCTTGCTCGTGCGCTCTCGCTGCGTCCCCTCCCGACCCTGTACGGTCTGCGTGCGGTCGCATTCGCTGACGTAGGAGCCGTGTGGGGCAAAGCGGACAACCGACGATTCAATGCGCTGTCGGATGAACCCGAAGGTCGGCAGCTGGACGACCTGTTGGTCGGAGTGGGGGGCGGCGTGCGGGGATCCGTCTTCGGGCTTCCGCTGGGCGTCGAGGTGGCGTGGCCGTTCGACGGGGTAGCGTTCGGAGAGGCGCAGATTTATATCGCTCTGAGTTCGGATTTTTGATTGGGTTGCTTACGCAGGCTTAGGTGTAACATGTTTTGGTCGATAGAGCAGCATCCTGCACAGGTTTCTAATGCGTACTTCGTGTTGCAGTGTGTATCTATTCAGGCTTGCTCATCCGTTCAAGGCTAGGGCTGTTTCGTATAGCCGAGCACTGTCATCACCACCCCTTGTAGTATGTCCGATCCCATTCTCAAAGGCAAATTTGCTCCTTTATCCGGCTTTCGAGGTCTCTCGACGCTTGAGTTGTACGACGACGCTGTCGTGTGGCGGCGTCCATGGGGGAGCAAACGCTTTCCCATTTCCGATATTGAACGGGTAGACTGGAGCGCAACGCAAGGGACGGGCGCCAACTTTTCACTGCACTTGAGCGGTGGAGAGAAAATCTCCGGTAACCTGATTGGTGCAGCGCTCTGGAAGTTCAAGTTGAAAGAGATGGCTGCGCAGCGCGGCGACGGCTACGCGCGCCTCGCCGGGGTTTCTGACCTTCCAGGACCCCCACAGCCGCACCAGGATTGATCGGGATTCGCGCCGTTTTGGTCGTCTACCCTGTTCCTTTTTGGAACTGCCCTACGTGCAAGTCGCTCTAAAGCGGCTTGCACTTTCTCTTTTACGCTACAATCGCCTCGGTTCTCGATGAACGCTACGATCCAACAGACCGGCCCCGCCGACTACGAACTCCGCCTCGATGCGCCTGCCGCCGAACTCGAAGGCAAACTGCTCGCCGAACTCAAGAAATACAAAGGCCGCGTCCAAATGAAGGGCTTCCGGCCGGGTCGCGTGCCCATCGGAATGCTCCGTAAGATGTATGGCGAGGGCGTCGCTCAGGAAGTCGCCGAGCGTGAGGTTCAGGAGGCGTTCGACCTCGAAGTCGTCGCAAACCCGGCCTACGACGTGATCGGCGCGCCGGTCATCACCGAGATGGCCTACGATGGCACGAGCGATTTCAGCGCCGTCGTCGCGTTCGGCGTACGACCCGACGTCGAGATTGGCGACCTGAGCGATTTGACGCTGGGTAAGCTCGTCCACGAAGTCACCGACGAAGAGGTCGATGAGCAAATCGATGAGTTGCGCGAGAAGTTTGCTGAGTACGCCGATGCCGAAGAAGGCACGACTCTCGACACCGATCACTTCGTCACGGTCGACATTTCGCTGCTCGAAGGCGGCGAACCGGTTGAGGACTCGACCGAGGAGGGAGTCCGCTTTCAACTGGGCGACGACAAGGTCAAGGACCAACTTGCAGCCGCGCTCCGAGGCAAGACCGTGGGCGATACGTTCGACGTGACGCTGCCGCAGACGGAGGACGAAGACTCCGAAATGCGCGACTACCGCGTGACCGTCACCAAGATCGAGACGCAGACGCTCCCTGAAGTCGACGACGCGTTTGCTTCGAAAGCGACCGGAAGCAAAGTCGAATCGGTCGACGCGCTCCGTGCCGACATCACGAGCGAGCTATCCCGGTCGTGGGAGGGACGCAACCGCGAGTACCTGGAAACCCAGTTCGTCGATGCGCTGACCGAAACGTATCCCATCGACGTGCCCAACTCGGCCGTTTCGATTTTCCAAGACGCGTTTGTGCAGCGTGCCAAGGAGCAGCTAGGCGGCCAGCTACCCAAAGGCTTCGACATGAGCGGTCTGCGCGAGCGGATGCGCCCCGAAGCCGAAGAGCAGGCGCGCTGGATGATTATCCGCGACGCGCTCGTCAAACGCGAAGAGATCACAGTTGGCGATGAGGAGATCGACGCGTACTTCGCAGAGCAGGCCGGTGGCGAAATCGATCCGGGGCTGCTGCGTAACTACTACGCGCAGCAGGAGGGCGTGATGGACCAGCTCGTCGGTCGGCTCGAAAGCGAGCGCCTGTTCGACAAGCTGGCGACGATGGTGACGCTTGAGGACAAGACGCAGGAAGAAGTCGAGGCCGACCTCAAAGCCCGCCGCGACAAACGCGCCGAAGCCCAGGCTGCCCGAACGGTCGACGAAGTGGTCGAGGCGACTTCTGATGACGAGGCGTTCGAGGTTGTCGACGCTTCGGGCGAGGGCGCGTCAGAGGAACAGGAAGGCTAAGGTTCGGTACGTTTCCGTCCGCTTTTTTCGCTTTCAAACGCTTCGATATGGTCCAGGACTTCCTCAAATTCAGCAAAGACCTCCGGGTGCCCAGCAGCGTCTATCAGGGCGGTTTGGGCGATCAGCCGATCAGCGGACTGGTGCCGATGGTCGTTGAGCAGACGAGCCGGGGCGAGCGCAGTTACGATATCTACAGCCGCTTGCTGAAAGAGCGGATCGTCATCGTCGGCACGCCGATCAACGATGCTATTGCCAACCTGGTCGTGGCGCAGTTGCTGTTTTTGGCATCTGAGGAGCCTGAAAAGCCGATCAATATGTACGTCAACTCGCCCGGCGGCGAGGTCTATCGCGGTCTCGCGATCTACGACACGATGCAGATGATCGGCCCCGAAGTCAACACCATCTGTGTCGGTCTGGCGGCGTCGATGGGGTCGATCCTGCTTGCAGGTGGAGCGGCCGGCAAACGCGCCGCGCTACCCAACAGCCGCGTCATGCTCCACCAGCCGCTCTCAGGCATCCAGGGGCAGGCGTCGGAAATGGAAATCGCCGTTCGCGAAACGTTGTGGATCAAAGAACGCCTCTACCAGATCCTCGCGCACCATACCAACAAGACGATGGAGGAGATCACGCGCGACGCCGATCGGGACTTTTGGCTGGGAGCCAAGGAAGCCAAGGAGTACGGTTTGATCGATACCGTTCTGGAGCCGAAGCGCGGTTATAAGCCCGACGAAGCCAAGGACGACACGATCTCCAAAACCGACGGTTAAACCTCTCTGTGGACAGTTTGCGCGCCGCCTCTTCCTTTAGGATGGGGCGGCGCGTTGCGTTTGTCGCGTCGGGAGCCGAGCTTTGGCGCGGTGTTTGTCGAGTCGATGCATACCCCCCTCCCTTCCCGGTTTCGCGTCCTATGCGCACGGCCTGTCTCATTCTGATCCTTTCTCTTTGTGCGTCCTACGTGCAGGCACAAGAGTATTCGCTCGGCGCGCTCGCTAACCGAGCCGAAGATGTCCTCGCAACAGGAACAGCGGCATCAGCGCAGCGCGCAGCGTATGAAGCCGAGTATCTGCGGTATGCCGGTGACTACGGCCTGACGTTTCGCGCTGGTGGGCAGGTCTTCCTAGACTCCGACAACGTCGATCTCAACACTCAGACAGGGTATAGAGGATCGCTCGATTTGGTGTGGGAACTGCTCGACGGCGGATTGGCCGAAGCCCGCTACGAAGCACGCCGTCTGTCCAATCTGCGCGATGCTTTCGCTTCACAGGCCGAGCAAGGTGCGACCGAAGTCCGCTTGTTTGCGAGAGAGCAAGCGCTCACCATCTTGCAGGCCGAAGTTCAAGCCGTAGCCGCTCGGGCTGCTGTTGCGCTGACGGATACGGTTTCGGAGCGGCTGGAGGCGTTGTACCAGACACAAGATGTGCTCCGTTCAGACGCCCTCGCTGCCGAACTCCTATCGCAACGCTACACGGCTGATGCCATCCGCTACGGCGCGCTGAGTGAACGTCTACGAGACGAACTCGCCCGGCGCCTCCGCATCGAATCAGACTTTGTGATCGACGATCCGACGGGACTTCCACCGCTGATCGACGAGGCCGACTTAGTGCGCCTGACGCGCCTTCAGGCGCAACGCGCAGCCCAGGCTATCCCGCTTCGCGTCCCCGCACCTTCGCTGGGTGATGTTCGCTTTTCGGTCTATGCGGGTTACGTGCTGCGCGAGTCGTTTACGCCGGAGCAGAACACGATCGACACCTACTCCTTCAGCAGCGGCCCGCGCGTTGGGGCAAACCTCGCCGTCCCGCTCGACGTGTTTACGCGTGCCGCCTCGTCACGCCGCGAGCAGGCAGCGTATTTGCAGCAGCAGCAGGCGCAGGGCGATGCGCAGTACCTGGACCGCCAGCAGCGCGTCAGCCAGGCGCTTTCGGACTACATTGAAGCGCGCAGTGCCGTTGCCATGATTGAGCAGGAAGTGCTCGTCCGTGAGGCGACGCTCGACGAGCAGGCGCTCCAGGCCGCCGAAGGCACGCGCAGAGGCGTGACGCCCAACGACATTCTTCTCTTCCGCGCGCGCTCCATCGTGCAGCGCGCCGACGCCGAAGTCCAGCGACTTGAAGCCTGGCGGCAATATTATACCTTGAACGCTCTCGCGGGCCTCCCATGATTATGGCCGAACGTCCTTCTTTCACGGCTCGCTACGGCGGGTTCACGTATCCCGTCTCGTCGCTGACCAAGGACCGGCTGATCGTTGGCGGGATGGAAGCGGGTGAAAATCCGTTCTCGCCCAATCGCATCGGCGATACCATCGATTTGGTACTGGCCGCCAAGCGTAACGGCAAGGCCGAGAAGATGACCGTGAAGGCGACTATCGTCGATTTGTGGGGCGGAGAGGCGACGTTTTCGCTGCCCAACGGCCTAAGCACGCCGGTCCCCGATACCGGCCACGATGAGCAGCCCGAACCAGCGATCTACTATACGCCCAACGACACGTTCACGCTTCCGTACGCGGTCCCCATCGACGTCGGTACGCCGCCGGCCCCCTCGTTCGAACAGCCCGGACCGGTACCTCTGCGGCCACAGCCTGTACCCATCGTCCCGCCGCGTCCGGCTACGGAGCGTGCTCAGGCTCCACCGCGTCCCCCATCGCCCCGTCCGGCTGCGCCTGCGTTTACGCCTGCCTACTCTGCTCCCGAATCTCGGTACGAAACGCGCGACGAGGGGTACGGACGCACCGATGCCGATTCGGGGCGCCGCTACGACACCGACAACTACCAGCAGACGTTCGACGACAACGAGCGCGATGAATCCGGCTACAAAGGCTCGGCTACACTTCCGACACAGGAAGAGATTGACCGCGATCTAGCCGCCGATGCCGCGCGTGCTCGGCAGCATGCGGGGTATGCCGAAGCCAATGCCTACTCGGAGGGGTACGCGGATGCCCAAGGACAGACGAGGGCTGTCGCTCCGTACGGCAACGCAGGCTATGCACAGTACGATACGCTTCCGTCGCGGCCCGAAGATTCGGCGTCCGGGCTGGCTGCCGTGGCCGTCTCGCCTGAAGGAGAGACGGCTCCTGCGCTGTCCGATGACGACCGCGAGGAGGACAACAAGAGCTACGTCGGGCGCATGGCGTTCTACTTGCTGCTGGCGTTCTTGCTGCTCATGATCATCTTTCTGATGCTCTATCAGCGCTCCAACGTGCAGAGCGTCCAGGCATCGCTGCGTGGGCAGACGGTCGAAGTGACCGCGCCGGTTCAGGGACGCATCACCGAGGTGTTCGTGGCTGAAGGCAGTCTGGTCGAAGTCGGCGATCCGCTCTTTGCGCTCGACGATGAATCGGCGCGGATCGAGCTAGAGGCGTTGCAGTCGGCCGTAGAATCCGAGCAGCTGCTCGTTGACCAAACACGCGATGCGTTGCGCGAGGCCCAATCGCTGGTGTCCGGT
>CAXBBB010000117.1:0-6896 GCA_963973615.1 uncultured Rhodothermales bacterium
GCGGAGGGGGGCGACGCCGAACAGACCGCCGGATTCCTCACCCGCTGCCTCTTCTGCTTCTTCGCCGAGGACGCCCACCTGCTCCCCGAGCGCGCCTTCTCCCGGCTGCTCGAATCCTACCGGTCCGATCTCGCTCACCTGCCCAACGGTCTCTCGGGCTTCTTCCGTGCCATGGACGAGGGCGGGTACGTGGCCGAGATCCGCGACTCGGTCCGGCAGTTCGACGGCCTGCTCTTTCGCGACCGCTACGCGCCCGTTCTCTCGGCTGACCAACTCGATGCCTTGATCGATGCGGCGTCGATGGACTGGTCCAACGTCGAACCTGCCATCTTCGGCACGCTCGTCGAGCGCGCGCTCGATCCCGCCAAACGCAGGCACATGGGCGCCCACTTCACGCCTCGCGCCTACGTCGAGCGTGTCATCGGCCCTGCCGTGATCGAGCCGCTGCGCGACCAGTGGGACGGCGTACGCGCCGCCGCCGACCTGGCCGAGCAGACCGCCGAGGAGTTCGACGCAGCAGGCAAATCCAAGCAGGCACAAAAGGCGCGCGGCGATGCACGGAGACTGCGCAAAGACTTCCTCAGCCGCCTCGCCGCCGTTCGCGTACTCGATCCGGCCTGCGGAAGCGGCAACTTCCTCTACGTCACGTTCGCCGGTCTCAAAGCGCTAGAAGGCGAGGTCCGCCAGGCCATCGGCCGCTCCGGGGGATCGGGCACGCTCGAACTCCAAGGTGTCGCCGTCACGCCCCACCAGATGCTCGGCATCGAGAAGGGCGCACGCGCCGCCAGCGTGGCCGACCTCGTCCTCTGGATCGGCTACCTCCAATGGCACCGCCGCACGCACGGCGACGCGCTCCCGCTCCCCGAACCCATCCTCAAAGGCTACGGACAGGTCGAGCACCGCGACGCGCTCCTCGCCCCCGACGGCAGCGTCGCCCCCTGGCCCCAGGCCGATTTCATCGTCGGCAACCCGCCCTTCATCGGCAAAGGCGAACCCATGCGCGCCTCGCTCGGACAAGACGGACTCGACGCCCTGGCCGCCGCCTACCCCCACATGCCCGCCTCGGCCGACTTCGTCATGTACTGGTGGGACCGCGCAGCTCGCCTCGTGCGGCAGGGCCACGTGCAGCGCTTCGGCCTGATCACCACCAACAGCATCACCCAGACCTTCAACCGCCGCGTCACCACCGCCCATCTGGACGCTACCGGCGACGGCGGAGCAGGGGAGGGGCCACCGCTCGCGCTCGCCTATGCCATCGCCGATCACCCGTGGGCCGACGACGGCGCCGACGTGCGCATGGCCGTCACCGTAGGAGCCTCCTCCCACGACTTCGACCCCGAAGCAGGTATCCTCGCCATCGTCTCCGCCGAACGAGCATCCGAGGACGGCCTACCTGCCGTCGAACTCGACGAACGCACCGGCCGCATCCACGCCGACCTCACCACGGGAGCCGACGTAACAGCCGCCGAGAAGCTGGAAGCCAGCGCCAACCTGTCCAGCTTCGGCGTCATGGTCTCCGGACGTGCGTTCATAGTCGCCGATAGGGGAGAGGCCCAGTCGCTCGGTCTGGGTACCTATCCAGGCAGCGAAAGAGTCATCCGCCCGACACTCAACGGGAAAGACCTCGCAAATCCACCCCGTGAGCGCTTCATCATCGACACGTTCGGCCTCGACGAGGACGAGTTACGAGAGCAGCATCCCGCTGTCTACGAGCGCCTGCTCCGCGACGTGAAGCCCGAGCGCGCCCAGAAGCGCCGCAAGGCACACCGCATGTACTGGTGGCTCCATGGCGAGAAGCGCCCGGCGATGCGCCGATCACTCGACGGCCTCGACCGATACATCGCCACACCCGAGACGGCCAAACACCGGCTCTTCCAGTTCCTGCCGATCAGCGTCCTGCCCGAGCACAAGATCATCGCCATCGGATCGGACGACGCCTACCACCTCGGCGTGCTGTCCAGCCGCGTCCACACCACCTGGGCAGACGCCGCAGGCGGCAACCTCGGCGTCGGAAACGACTCGGTCTACAACACCACCCGCTGCTTCCAACCCTTCCCGTTCCCCACCGCCACCGACGAGCAGCAAACCGCCATCCGCCAACTCGGCGAAGCCATCGACGCCCACCGAAAAGCTCGCCAGCACGAACACTCCACACTCGGCCTCACCGACCTCTACAACGCCGTCGAAGCCATCCGAGCAGGCCGCGATCTCACCGCCAAAGAGCAGAAGCAAGCCACCCACGGCCACGCCCACACCCTAGCCGACCTCCACCGACGCCTCGACACCGCCGTCCTCCACGCCTACGGCTGGCCCGACCTCGCCCCCGAGTCGCCCGCTTTCACCCAGCAGATCCTAGGTCGCCTAGTCGCCCTCAACGCCCAGCGCGCCCGCGAGGAAGCCACCGGCCACGTCCGCTACCTGCGCCCCGCCTTCCAGAACCCCGAATCCGCAGGCCAGGCCGCCATGACGCTACCGGCCACCCAGCCTGCCATCGCTCAAACCACCATGCTGCGCGCCTGGCCGTCCGACTCTGCCGCCCAGTTCGTCGCCGTGCGCCAGAGCGTCACCGCCTTGGGCAGCGCCACCCCAGACGCCATCGCCGCCCGCTTCAAAGGCGCAGGCCCCGCCACTATCACTCCCATCCTCGACACCCTCGCCCAGTTCGGCCTCGTCCGCCACAGCGCCGACACCTACGCCGCCTAACCCCGCCGCCCGCTTCCATCCTCGCCCCACCTCCGCTGTCATCGCGAGGAGTAAAGCGACGTGGCGATCTAACCTACCTTTATTTCTATGATCCGAATCGTTCACCTGTCCGACGTTCACCTTGACGCAAGCCTGCTCTCGATTACGCAGCTAACCGTTGAGCCGCTGCTGAAAGACCTTGTCGCGTTTCACGAAGATCACCCTATCACAGCTATCGTGTGCTCTGGCGACCTGATTGATCGAGGCGGGGTGGGGTTTGATAGCGCCGACGATGCCTTTAATGCCTTCGCCGAGAGAGTTGCCGACCCGCTACTCGAAGGCATCGGACTGGATCGGTCGCAATTCGTTATCACCCCAGGCAATCACGACGTAGTGCGGTCTGCTGACTCGGAGTGGATTGACAGTGGATTGAAGGGCAAACTGACGAATCGACAAAAGCTCGAAGAGCTTTTCTCCGAAGGGACAAACGAGGGAATGAAGCGAATGGACGCCTACCGAGCGTTTGTTGAACGGTTCTATGAGGGAGTATCCCAGCCTATTCATTCGGACGGACAGCATACGTGCTACACGTATGAGGTAGACGGTGTCTCGCTCGGCATCGCCTCATTGAACACCGCTTGGCGGTGCTACGGTAGCGACGAAGAGGACGCGGGTTACCTGATGATCGGGGAGCAGGTCGTAGCCAGGGCAGTCGACACAATCAAACACTGCGACTACAAGGTTGCTGTCCACCATCACCCACTTCGCTATCTCGCAGAGTTCGACCGCGACTTAGTCGAACCGGTGATTGAACAAGAGTTCTGCGCCGCCCTAACCGGACACGTGCACCAGTCGGATGCCGTCTCTACGGACCGAGTATCGGGACTGCTATTCGTCTCCACAGCTCCAGGCGCGATGCGCGAAAATGCGTTGGACAAAAACAGCAAATACACCAACGGCTACCGAATCATTGACATCGTTCCCGATGAAGGCCAGTTGGTGAGCCACGACCGCATCTATGTCTTCAGCAAGAAGGCCTTCGCAGCAGCGCCGAACGCGAAGGAAAAGGAGGGGCGTTCGGTGTACAGGCTCCCCACGACAGTAGAGATGGAGCGACGCCAACATGAGCGAGCAGTCGTGCAAACCATTGGAGCGCAAACAGAAGAAGTGCTCAACGAGCATCTGGTCACGTACGGCACCGACACGTGCGCTCCCAAAACGGTCAGAGAGCTATTCGTCGCCCCCGAAATTATCTACCGCAACCACGAAGGAGAGGAAGAGCTTGGCGAAATGGGGGAGCAAACCGTAACCGAAACGTCGGTCACGATTGATGACTTGCTGGACCGATCCGAGAACCTTCTCCTATGCGGAGCCAAGGAGTCAGGCAAGACCGTTCTCCTCGACCGACTTTTGGCAAGAATGGTAGACGAGGTCACCGACCGTCGCAAAATCCCCGTACGCATCGAGTGGGATAAGCTCGGCAACAGGCGGTTCGAGACGGAGGTCAACGCCAAGACGTCTGTGGGAAGCAGCGAGGTCAAGACACTGTGCACCGATCACGACGTGGTTCTGCTAATCGATGATTTGGACTTCAACGAAGACGACACCGCCGCCTTGCAGCGGCTCAAAGACTTCGTGACGCGCTACCCTCGCGTGCGACTCATCGCAACGCACTTGCAGCGCAACTCCGGCGAGATTCCCATGGGAATGCTTGCCCACAACGACTCGCTCAACCTTCTGCCGCTCGACATCAGGACATTCGGCATTCGGCAGATTCGGTCGCTCGTCGTCCGATGGTTTAGCGGCTCCAAGGGAACCGACATGGCGAAAGACATCGACCGTATCGTCATGCTCTTCCAGACCCTAAACCTTCCGAGCAACCCCCTCGCGATCTCCATCTTCCTATGGATGATCGAGAAACAGGAGCGCTACGAGCCGACCAATGGCTCCACGATGATGGAGAATTTCGTTGAGCGACTGTTTGAGAAGCACAGTGCCAAAGAAGCCCTCTCCGGCCGCTTCGACTCGCACAACAAACAGCGACTGCTCGCCGAAGTAGCACACTTCATGTATACCGAGGACGGCCTAGATTACCAGGTCGACCACATGGAATTGCTCTCCCGAATCGACAGAACACTGAAGGCGAAAAAGTTCACTTTTGATGCCCGAGTCATTTTAGATAGGTTCATCGACATGGGACTGTTTTCAGTCCACGGCCCCATGATTCAGTTCAGATTCCGTTGCTTCTTTGAGTATTTCCTTGCGAAGCAAATGGAGTACGAGAAGGACTTCGAGGAGTACATAATCGAAAACGAACTGCTGACATTCTCGTCTGAAATCAAGTACCTGACCGGGCTGCAGCGTGACAGAACGGACATCTTAGAGACTGTCCTCGATCAGATGGAGGCGGAGTTTCGAGATACCCGCGCACGGCTCAAGTCCATAGGTACCTATGATGACGCCTTCAATACCGCTCGCTCGTTTTTAGGCGAAGAGGATGCAGAACGTATCCTCGGGTCGATAGAGGAATCTCGGCCGACAGATGCTGAATTGGATGCGGACCAGGATGCGCGGTTGGAAGCTGTGTCAAGCGTACAAGGAATCGCCCGCAAGCAGGCCCCGGCGTCCTTGTTCGTACGGTTAGGAAAATCGTTAGGACTTGCCGCTGGCGTTCTCAAAAACACCGAGGAGACCACAGAGGAGGGCTTGAAGGGGAGAGCGTACCGCCGAATAATCGACTGCGCCCTCGTTTACACTGTGCTATATAAGCGTGAGATTATGGTCTATCTGGAAGAGAACGAAGACACGATGCCTGAGGCGTTCAAGCCGATAATGAACTGGGTTTCGGACTTTACACCGATACTGATGCAGATTACCCTTCACGACGATCTAAGTACGCCGAAGCTGAGCGCTGTATTCAGAGACGAGGTAGAGAGGTCGATGGGTAGCGAGGAGGCGACGGATATAGAAAGATTCTTTGCTGTGTTCATGTACGCGGACAGCAGGGGCGATGACTATGTTAAATACATAAGAGATTTTATATATACTCTTAGAAAACGCTATATGGAGTCTAATGTTATGATAAAAATAGTGTCATATTTCTACATGAGAGCAAACACGAAAGACATGGATGATAAGATGCTTGACCTTCTTGGAGACTTGATCGTAAAATCGCAGGGGCTACCGTCTAGTGCGAAGGGGCGAATCATGGGAAGGCACAGGCAGGCGAAAACCAAACTCAAAGCCAGAGTTGATCACAGCCAGGTTTCGCTCGACATTTGATTTGCAAGCGCCCGGTCCTGATGCTTACATTTGAGCCGTGGCTCAAATGTCCTCTCTCAACTCGTGCGCTGTGCGCTGCGTCCACGCCGACGCAGTAGAAGCGGCGCGCGCCCACCTGGCTGAGAAGGACAGCGCGCTTGGCGGTGCCCGCGCGCTGTTCGCCGCACTCGGCGATCCGACGCGGCTTCGCCTGCTTGCCGCTCTTCAAGCCGGGCCGCTCTGCACCTGCGATCTCGCCGCCACGCTCGGCGTGAGCGAGTCGGCCGTCAGCCACCAGCTGCGCGGTTTGCGCGCGCTCCGGCTCGTCGCGAGCGACCGAGACGGACGCATCGTCTACCATCGCCTCGACGACGACCACGTCGCGGCCTTGCTCGACGTAGCCGCCGAGCACGCCGCCGAAGCCGTAACCGCTGATCAGACGATGGAGGCCGCCCAGTGAACGCCTTCCGCCGATTCTGCCCAGCCATCGCCCTACTGCTGGCCCTGCTGATCGTCGGCCAGTCGACCGACCTGCTCGCCTGCGCCGACGAAGCCACTCCGTCCGCTCATCACGACACGCACTCCGACGCGCCGCTCGTGCAGGGCGCGCACCCCGTCCCGGCTCCCGGTGGCGACCACGGCGACGCGCCTGCCCACGACGACGCGCTCGCCGACTGCCTCTGCCACGTCGTGTTCACTTCGATGGCCGCCTTGCCCGCCGTCCCACCGCTCGGGCGCTCCGAGCGGCCCCGCGCCGCTCTGCTGCCGGCGCGCCTCGATGCCGCTCCGGCACCCATCGACCACGTGCCGTTAGGCTGAGGACGGTCTACCCTGGGACACGTGCGTCCGTGCGGCTCGCCTGAGCACGCCTGGCCGGTCGCGATGCCTCCGCGCCCAGCGCCTGCATAGAGCGCCTTTCGCTCCCCATACGGCATCCGCTGCCGCACCCTCCC
>CAXBBB010000118.1:0-6874 GCA_963973615.1 uncultured Rhodothermales bacterium
CGGTGGCAGCTTTTTGCTTGTGGCTAACGAGGCTTGCAGCCGCGAGCGCTGGCAACTCGTGGCCGATCAGTTGGCCGATCTCATTTCGCGTCCCATTGCCGTTCCGACCGGCGTTTTGCGCTTGTCGCCCCGCGTGGCGCTTATCAGGGCGCTGACGGACGAGAGCGTGGACTCGATGCTGGATCGCCTCGGACACGCCCTGCAGGAAGCCAGCGAGCAGCAGGGGCAACGTCTGGCCTGGGCCGATGGGGAAGTGACCCCGCCCGGCCATTCAAGTGCGCAGCTGGAAGCGGACCTGCTCGGTGCCATCGACCGCGACGAGATCGAAGTCCTGTTCCAGCCGCAGTTCAACCTCGAGGATGACAGCCTCACCGGCGCCGAGGCGCTTGCGCGCTGGAATCACCCGGAGCTCGGCCGGATCGGGGCAGGGGCTCTCTTTTCGATAGCAGAGCGGGCCGATCATATCGGTCCGCTGTCGCGCCACATTGCCGGCAAGGCCTTGGCAGCGGCGAGCGAATGGCCGGGAGACCTGCGTCTCTCGATCAACGTCACGCCCGCCGATCTCGCGTTCGGCAGCTACGTGCGCCAAATGCTCGACCTGATACGCGAGAGCGGCTTTCCGCTGCGCCGACTGACGCTGGAAGTTACCGAGCAGGCGCTGATCAGCGATATCGCCATGGCCGCAGACATGATGGCCGAATTCTCCGCGCAGGGTATTCGCATCGCGCTCGACGATTTCGGGGCGGGGTTCTGCAACTTCCGCTATCTGAAGGTGCTGCCGATGCACTACCTCAAACTCGATCGCTCGATGATCGAGGGGGTGACCACAGACAAGCGTGATGTCGCCGTGCTGCGCGCCATCGTCGCAATGGCCGAGGCACTCGACCTGAAGGTGATCGCCGAGGGCATCGAAGAGGAAGCCCAGCGTGTTGTCGCCAAGCGGGAAGGTTGTGGCTTCTATCAGGGCTTTCTGCGAGCACAGCCGATGAGCGCGGCGCTGTTCCAGAAACTGGCCGGCTCCGAGGCGTGACGCAGACCGAAGGTTAGGAAAAGGGCCGGAAGGTTTCCCTCTCCGGCCCTGTTTCGATCAGTTTTCGCCCTGCGCGTAGAAGCGCTCGAGATCGAGGCGCATCTGGTGCAGCGCTTCGGGGTTCAGGTAGATCATGTGCCCGGCAGGGTAGTACGTGAACTGGAGGTTGGGCTGCAGCTTGGGCTCGAGCATCATGTGCTTGAGGTCCCGCTCGGTCGAGTGGAACGGCGTGGCCATGTCGTAGTAGCCGTTGAGCGACAACACGCGCAGGTGCGGATTGGTGCGCATCGCGGCGCTGAGGTCGACGGTTACGTCGGCGACATTCTGGTTGCGACCCCAGCCACGCTGCGGCGATTCGTGCGACCAGTCCCATTTGAAATCGGCACCTTCGCGCGCGCTCAGGCGGTAGTGCATGTCGGTGCGATAACCGAAGGTGTTGGTCAGCCGATCGAGGAAGCTGCCGACGTAGGCGCCGGTGATCGCGGTGCTTGATGCGTCGTAGTCGGGCCCTTCGCCAGCGGCATCGGGGTCGATGCCGAGATAGCGCCCATCGAAACGCCCCACCGTCTCGCGCTGATCGCGCAGCAGCTCCTTGCGGAACCGGTTGAGGTCGACGCGCAGGTTGGCCTTCTTGATGAATTCCACCGACAGACCGGTGAAGCGGCTCAGCTGCCGGGCTACGGCGTCCTCTTCCGCCGGCGTGATGTCCTGCCCCTTGCCCAGAGCCGCCGCGTAGGCGCCATTGGCGAACTGGCGAGACTGTTCGACGAAAGTCGCCAGATCGGCCGGACGGTCGGGGACCTTGTTGTGATACCAGGCGACCGCCGCGAAGGTCGGCAGATAACCGACATAGATATTGTCGAAGCCAGACTGGCGGATGCCGTAGTTCATGATCGAGGACAGCAGCATCACGCCGTTGAGCGCCATGCCGCGATCCTCGAGCTGGTATGCGAGGGCGCCCGAACGGGTCGTGCCGTAGCTTTCACCGAAGATGTACTTGGGATCGCCCCAGCGGCCGTTCTTGTTGACGTAGCGGAAGATCGCCTTGGCAAAGGCATCGACGTCCTGATTGACGCCGTAGAAGGTCGAGGGCTTGGTGTCTCCCAGCGGACGGGAGTAACCGGCGCCGACGGCATCGATGAAGACCATGTCGGTGCTGCCGATCAGGCTGTCTGGATTGGGCGCGACGTTGAACGGGGCGGGCTTCACGGAGACGGGGTCGGTCGTCTGGACGCGCATCGGGGCGAAGCTGCCCATGCGCAGCCACAGGCTTGCCGCTGTCGTCGCGGATGGTGAGCGTTCCGGCAGTCGCGGTGTAGGCGATCGAACGGCCATCGACCGTGACCGAGCCCTTGGTCGACTTGGAGACTTCCTCGACCGGCGCGCTGGCCCAGTTGTCGGCCACGGTCTTGGCAGTCTGCTTGGCGTGTTCCTTAGCCGCAGTGGCGGCATTATCATCGGGCTTTTGCGCGAGAGCCGGTTGCGAAAGCACAAGCAGCGAAACAACGGCCAGCGTCGCTGGGAGTTTCATCGATTATCCTTTGTATCGTCGGGGGATGCGAACCGGCGCGAATGTTTAACGGTCCATCGCCCGGCGGCAAGAGGATATGTCTTCTCTGAGCGCCTCAGCTACCGGCCTTGCGCGCGACTGAGGCCAGCCCCTTGGTGAGCTGGACCAGCCCGTTGAGCCGCGCCTTGGGATCGCCCCAGGCGCGCGACAGGACCAGCTTGTTGTCCGGCCGCAGCTTGACCGTACCCTGCAGTCGCTCGGCATAGGCGATGAGGCCTGCGGGGTTGGGGAAGCTGTCGTTGTGGAAGCTGACCAGTGTGCCGCGTGCGCCCACGTCGATCTTGGCAATGTGAGCCTCGACGGCCTGCCGCTTGATCTCGATGAGCTTGATGAGATTGGTCGTGGACTGCGGCAGCGGGCCGAAACGATCGATCATCTCGGCGGAAAGCGCCTCGATTTCCTGCTGGCTGTCCGCATCGTTGAGACGGCGATAGAGCGCCATGCGCACAGCGAGATCCGGCACATAGTCGTCCGGGATCATGATCGGCGCATCGACGGTGATCTGAGGGGAAAGGCCCGAAGTGTCCTTCTCCAGCCCGACACCGCCTGCGCGTGCAGCCATGATCGCGTCTTCGAGCATCGACTGGTAGAGTTCGAAGCCGACCTCGCGGATATGGCCCGATTGCTCGTCACCCAGCAGGTTGCCCGCGCCGCGGATGTCGAGGTCGTGGCTGGCGAGCTGGAAGCCGGCGCCCAGGCTGTCGAGATCGCCCAGAACCTTGAGGCGCTTTTCGGCGACTTCCGACAGGGCCGTGTCGGCCGGCGTCGTCAGGTACGCATAGGCGCGCAGCTTGGAGCGGCCCACGCGCCCGCGCAACTGGTAGAGCTGGGCGAGGCCGAAGCGGTCGGCGCGGTGGATGATGATCGTGTTGGCGCGCGGAATGTCGAGGCCGCTTTCGACGATGGTGGTGGAGAGCAGCACCTCGTACTTGCCCTCGTAGAAGGCGCTCATGCGCTCTTCCACTTCGCCCGCGCTCATCTGACCGTGCGCGGTAATGCAGTTAACTTCCGGGACGTGGGTGCGCAGCCACTCTTCGATCTCGGGCATGTCCGAAATGCGCGGAACGACGATGAAGCTCTGCCCGCCGCGATGGTGTTCGCGCAACAGGGCCTCGCGCGTCACCATGTCATCCCATTCCATCACGTAGGTGCGCACCGCGAGACGGTCCACCGGCGGGGTCTGGATGGTGGAGAGTTCGCGCAGGCCGGACATCGCCATCTGCAGCGTGCGGGGGATCGGCGTGGCCGTTAGCGTTAGCGTGTCGACCGACGCGCGGAGCTTGCGCAGCTTCTCCTTGACGGCGACGCCAAAGCGCTGCTCCTCGTCGATCACGAGCAAACCCAGATCTTTGAAATCGACGTCCTTGCTGACGATCCGGTGCGTGCCGATTAAGATGTCGACCTCGCCGGATTTGGCGGCGGCGAGTACCTGTCCGGCCTGCCCTGTCGTGCGGAAGCGCGAGATGACTTCGATGCGGACGGGGTAGTTTTTGAGGCGCTCGACGAACGTCTCGTAGTGCTGTTGAGCGAGGATCGTAGTCGGCACCAGGACGGCGACCTGCTTTCCATCTTGCACTGCTTTGAATGCGGCGCGGATGGCGACCTCGGTCTTGCCGAACCCGACATCTCCGCAGACGAGCCGGTCCATCGGGACGGTCTTCTCCATGTCGTCCTTGACCGCATCGGCGGCGTCAGCTTGGTCTGGCGTGTCCTCGTATTCGAAGGCCGCTTCCATCTCGCGCTGCCACAAACTGTCCGGGGGGAAGGCATGCCCTTTACTCGCCACACGCTCGGCGTAGAGCGCAATCAAGTCGCGCGCGATGTCTTTGACGCGCTTCTTGGTTTTGGCCTTGCTCCGCTCCCACGCGCCGCTGCCCAGCTTGGTCAGAGCTGGCTGGTGGCCTTCCTGGCCGCTGAACTTGCTCAGTTTGTGCAAGCTGTTAACGTTGACGTACAGCTTGTCGCCGCCCTGGAAGAGCAGCCGAATCGCCTCCTGCTGCTTCTCACGCACGGTTATTGTCTCCATCCCGGCGAACTTTCCGATGCCGTAGTCCATGTGGACGACGAAGTCGCCCGGCTCCAAGTTTTGCAGGTCGCGCAGGCTCAGGCCGCCGACCTTGCGCTTGCTTCCGCGCGAGGTCGGGCGGTGATAGCGGTTGAAAATCTGGTGGTCGGTGTAGAGCGCCAGCCCTGCCGGTTCGTAGACGAAGCCCTCGTGGACGCTCGCATTTTGCAGATCGGCGTGGCCTTTGTCTAGGTCGCGTTCGAGCAAGTCGGCTAGTCGACTGCGCTGCCCGGCAGTATCGCACAAGATCGTCGTGTCGATGCCTGCGCTGTGCTTGGCTTCGAGGTCGTCGCGCAGCAGTTTGAGTTGGGCGTTGAACGCGGGCTGTGGAGTCGCTCCCAGGCTGACGCTTTCGTTGGCTCCGGCTCCCGTGATGCCAAACTGCACGCGTGGCCGACTTTCGAACGCGGCTTGAATGGCCTCTTCGGGTAGGTAGAGCCGGTCGGGAGGAGGCGATTGCTGTGCGCGTTCGTCGTCCAGTTCGGCAAACGCTTTTTGTGCGGCCACGAAGTAAGCTCCGGCTGCATCAACGGTTCGGGGTTCGTCAAACGTGACCAGTCGCGCTCCGGCAGGTAAATAGTCGAACAGCGCCGCAGACGGCCCACCCGCCTGCCTCAGGTCGAGGTTGGGGAGCAAGCGGGCAGCGTTCAGTTTGCTCACACTCCGCTGCGTCGACGGGTCGAACTCGCGGATCGAGTCGATGTCGTCGCCAAACAGTTCGATGCGAATCGGGTAGTCTCCGGCGTAGGGAAACACGTCGATCAGTCCGCCCCGGACGGCCATCTCGCCCGGCGCCTGCACAAACTCGGTACGCTTGAAGCCCTGGCTCGACAGCCGTTCGAGAAACGCGGAAACGTCGAGTACGTCGCCCAGCGCAATGCGCGTTGCCTCGTCCCGCACCGCTCGCCGCTCGGCGACCTGCTCGCTCAGCGCCTGAGCGCTCACGACGAGGATGCCTCGGAATCCGTCTTCCAGTTGCTGTAGCACTTCAGATCGCTGGACGAGTGGCTTCACGTCGCCCAACTGCTCATCGTCGTATGGCTTGCGTCCCGATGGAGGCAGGCGCAGCACCTGCACGTTTTCAAATGCCAGTTGCTCCAGATCGCCGACGAGGTAAAGAGCGGCGTCTTCGTCCGGCGTCACCGCGACGATCAGCGGCGCGTTCTGCGCGAGATACGTCGGCGCAAATGCCGGCGACGAACCGGCCGCGCCTTGCACACGGAGAATCGGGAGTTCGGCGTCGAACGCTTGGGTCAGCCGCTCAAAGGGGGCAGAGGAGACGATGCGGCGGTAGGCTTCGGCTAGGTTCACGGAGCGGCGTTTTCGGTTTGTAGTGTTGCACGTGCAACGTCTGATTCCGTCAGAGGCTCGCCGCTGCCGGGCTTTCACGCTTCGTCGGTCTCGGTCCCGTTCGGCTCGCCTTTCCGTTTCCTCCTGGCCTGAACCAAGCCAAACAGGCTAATCGCCACCCACGCCGCCTCGACCACGAAAGCCGACAGGTTGAAGTCGAACATCAGCGATACCAGGATGAGTCCAGCGCCCAGCGCGTTGAGTGATGAGTATGTCGCCGACCCACCTTTCAACTTGCCGAGTTGGAGTGCGAGATACACGCCCAGAATCAGCGCCACGCCGACATTGCCGACCGCATCGTACCACGCGTAGCCGTGCCCTATCTCTGGACTCACGACTCGACGGCGTAGCTGACGAAGCCGTCCGCTGCTTCGATCCGCATCGCGGCTTCCTCACGCGTCGATCCGGTGAGTGCCATGACGAGAGCCGTTTTGACGTGGCCGTCGGCAGCGTCGAGGGCTTGGGTCGCCGCGTCGTAGTCGAGGCCGGTCGCGACCATGACGATCTTGCGGCTGCGCTCGACGAGCTTCTTGTTGGTCATCTGCAAGTCGACCATCATGTTCTCGAACACCTTGCCCATCCGCACGAATGCCGCCGTCGTAATCATGTTGAGGACGAGCTTTTGTGCCGTTCCGCTCTTCATCCGCGTCGATCCCATGACGACTTCCGGCCCCACGACCGGGCAAATAGCGATGTCGACGGGCTGGTCGATGCTGCTACGCGGATTGCAGGTCAGCAGCACACTCGTCGCGCCGATCTCGTTCGCGTACTTGATGGCTCCGACGACATAAGGAGTCCGGCGGCTCGCGGCGATACCTACGATTACGTCCTTGCTTGTCGCTCCGGCTTCGCGCAAGGA
>CAXBBB010000119.1:0-6862 GCA_963973615.1 uncultured Rhodothermales bacterium
TTCGACGCGGATCGGCAACTGGTTTCGACCTGGCAACCCGACGGGCAGGGCGACGCGGCTCACTACGGAGTCGCCCTTCTCGTCCGCGACGCATCGGGCTATGGACTGGCGTCGGGCGATGCGGACGCCGATACCGATTTGTGGACCGCGCTGACGAGCCAAACCGCGTTTCCGGCCGATCCGACCGACGTGCGCCCCGTCGTGGGCGCAGGCCCGTTCGACTTGGCTCCGGGCGACAGCGTCCCCGTGCGCTTCGTTCTCGTCGCAGGCACCGACGCAACGGCGTTGGGGGCGACCGTCGACGCCGTCGCCGGAACACTCACGACCACCGCCTCTGCATCTCAGACGCCCGGCTTCGTCACACTGTCCGAGCCAACGCCCAATCCCGCCCGCGGACTGACACACGTGATCGTGACCGCGCCGCAACCGCAGCCCGCTAGAATGTCGGTTTACGACGCGATGGGGCGCGAGGTGGCGGTCGTGTTCGATGGCGAATTGCAAGCCGGAGCGGTCGACCTAGCCGTCGACACAGGTGCGTTGTCTGCTGGGATGTACCTGGTGCGCCTATGGACGCCCGAGCGGACATGGGTGCGGTCGCTCGTCGTCGTACGTTAGCGCCATGCCCACTTCTCCCGCCTTCGCCCGGATCTGGATCGTAGAGGACAATCCGGACTACCTCGACGCCCTGAGCGTTGTCGTCGGCGCAACGGACGACCTGCGGGTGGAGCACGACTTCGAAAAGGTCGCCGACCTGCTCGCGGCAGTCGACGGGGGCACGGCTGCGCCCGATCTGCTGCTGTGCGACGTGCACCTGCCTGGCATCAACGGCGTCGACGCGCTGCCTGCTCTGCGCGAGCGCCTGGGCGACGTGCCCATCGTGCTGCTCACCATCGCCGACAGCGAGGACCTGATCTTTCGCGCATTTCGCGCCGGAGCCAACGGCTACCTGGTCAAAGACGCGACGATGGACCAGATTCTCGTCGCCCTCCGTGAGGCGTTGCGCGGCGGAACGCTGATGCCCTCCGCCGTCGCGCAGCGGGTGCTGGGATTTTTCTCCGCCCCCGAAGCAGAGCGGATGGAACTGACCGGGCGCGAAAAAGAAGTCCTGTTCCTGATGTCGGAAGGCCAGACCAAGAGCGGGATCGGCGATATGCTCTGCATCAGCCCCCACACCGTCGACTCTCATCTGCGTAGCGTGTACTCCAAGCTGCATGTTCACAGCAGCACGCAAGCAGTTGCACGTGCCGTTCGACAGGGATTGATTTAGAGACTGTTTGGTGAAGGTGCCCGTAGGAGCGCGCAACGCGGCAAGGCGGCCTTCGAGTCGTTCACAGCCTATCAGCCTCTGCAAGCAGTGTCTTAGACCGATTTCAGGTTGGTTAGGTTAGCTCTAGCCATGCTGCGGCTTTGGGCAATCGACTCAACTAGCCTTCTTTCACGGGGGGTGGTAGTCAGCGCCCTTGATCTACGCTGCAGAGGGCAGGACAGTAGCCGTGCGGCGACTGGCGTTTCTGGGGATGTGGCCGAGTGGATCTTTGGGCCCTTTGTGGAAGTGGACTGAGAGAACCTTCGCCCCGAGCCGCAGGCGGGCCGTTGTCTCTTCGTTTTTATCCTCAGCATTGATCCCCGCCCCTGATGGAGCCTGCCGCTGGCGCCCCGACCGTTCTCGTCGTTGACGACGAGCCCCACGCCCTCAAGACGGTCGGGATGGCGCTCCGGGCACTAGGCTACGCAGTCGACGGCTTCGATCACCCGCAGGACGCCGTGGAGGCCGTCTCTGATCGCCCCGCCAATCACTACGACCTCGCCCTCGTGGACCTCAAGATGCGGCCGCTCACTGGGCTGGAGGTGCTCGACCGAGTCCGTGAGCAGGCGCCTACCACCCCTGTAGTCATCATCACGGCACACGGGACCGTCGAGAGCGCCGTCGAAGCGATCAAACGCGGTGCGTTTCACTACCTCGCGAAGCCGTTCGAACTCGACGAGCTCCGCCTCCTCGCCGAGCGGGCGATCGAACACGGTCGCCGCCGCCCCGAGGCCGGCCAAAAGGTCCGCGCTACGCGGGGCGGCGGCGACTCCGGCACGACCATCCTGACGCGGGACTCCGCCTTCAGAGAGACGCTCGACCTCGCGGCCCGGGTGGCGGAGAGCTCGCTCTCGATCCTGATCCAGGGGGAAAGCGGAACGGGGAAGGAGCTCGTCGCTGCGCTCGTCCACGAGCGGAGTGCGCGGGCGAAGGGGCCGCTCGTGAAGGTGAACTGCGCGGCGCTCTCCGAGAGCTTGCTCGAGAGCGAGCTGTTCGGTCACGCGAAAGGGTCGTTCACTGGTGCGCTGAAGGACCGGCAGGGTCGGTTCGAGGTCGCGGACGGTGGCACGCTGGTCTTAGACGAAATCGGCGAGATCCCGACGGCGGTTCAGGCCAAGCTCCTCCGCGTGCTGCAAGAGAAAACGTTCGAGCGAGTCGGCGAGAGCCAGCCTAGGAAGGTCGACGTGCGCATTGTGGCAGCGACGAACCGCAACCTCGAAGCGGCGAGGCGGGAAGGCACGTTCCGCGAGGATCTGTATTACCGGCTTAACGGCGTTCGCCTTCGCCTTCCTCCGCTGCGTGAGCGTCGCGACGATGTGCCGCTCCTCGTGACGCACTTCGTAGCGCGGGCTGCCGAGCGCTACGGCGAGCCTGCGCCAGCAGTCGGCGCCGAAGCGATGCGAGCGCTCCGCGCGTACGATTGGCCCGGCAACGTCCGCGAACTCGAAAACGTGGTCGAGCGCGCCGTCCTGTTGGCACGAGGAGGAGCCTGTGAGGTGCGGCATCTACCCGAAGAGCTGCGGGAAGCACCGGAGTCTCCAGACGTGCTCCTCTCACTCGATGAGGTCGAGCGGCGGCACATCGCCCGCGTCCTCGCGCTCTCCGACGGATACGAGGAGGCTGCGCACACCCTCGGGATCGACACGGCGACGCTGTGGCGTAAGCGCAAGCGGTACGGGCTCGGCTGACTCCGCTCACGCTTCTAGAGGCGTTGTTCGGTGAGGGATTGCGTTTTGCACGAGGGGGAAGGCCCGAGAAAAGCGTCGCTGACGAACCCGGGTTGCATAACGCAACTCGGGTGCAAGCTCGATGAGGAGCGAAGAACTGAAAGTGGCCATTGGTGAGCGTAGAGACCACTTTAGAGCTTTGGCACGCGGTTTGAAATGAGTGGATCGGCCGTCATTGGGCCACAGCGACTGCCTGTTGCGGTTAACCCTGATTCGGTTCTTCGGTGCGCAAGCCCTTCTTCTTTAGCACGGTCCGGTCATGTCGCTGAGCGGCTCCTACGACTCGCTTCCCGCGTCTTTTAGCCCGTTCTCCGCCTCTGGGCTCCCTTTCTGTACCGCCCGCTCAGGGTAAGATGACTCGTATGGGACGCCGTTCGACGACGCGGCTCGCGTCGACCGGATCACTCGCTACAGCTTATAGGGGTTCGTGAGTACCAGTATCCTCCGGCTCGCCGTGGTCCGTTTCGCCCTCCCCACGCTTTCATGTCCGCTCTTTTTCTCAGCGACTTTCCCATGAGCTCCTTCCTGACCGCCTGCGTCGTCCTTGAGTGCAGAGCAGCTGCCGCACTCATCACGGGCATTGTCCGGCGTGAGCGTTCCACGTGCATGCGTAGCTGGGTTACCCACCGCCTCGCTGCCTAACCCGACCGGTTTCCCACCGTCCCGCCGCTGACAACCTGCATGGGCGAACTCATCGATCTTTTCCTCCACCTCGACGTCCACATCGCGACTATGGTCGAGACGACTGGGCCGTGGGCGTACGCCGTGCTCTTCGCGGTGATCTTCTGCGAGACGGGCCTCGTCGTGACGCCGTTTCTGCCGGGCGACTCCCTCCTGTTCGCGGCTGGAGCCGTCGCGGCCATCGGCGGGCTCGACGTGGACCTCCTCGCGCGGCTGCTCTTCGTGGCGGCCGTTGCGGGGGATGCCGTCAACTATACCATCGGCAAACGGGTTGGCCGCAGCGCCGCAATCCGGTGGGCGCGGCCCGAGCACCTCGCGCGGACAGAGGCGTTCTACGCCCGGCATGGCGGCAAGGCCGTCGTCCTCGCCCGGTTTGTGCCTATCGTCCGAACGTTCGCACCCTTCGTAGCGGGGATGGGAGCGATGTCGTACGGTCGGTTCACGGCGTTTAATCTGCTGGGCGCGGCGCTGTGGGTCGGCGGATTCGTCTTCGCCGGGTACTTCTTCGGGAACGTCCCCCTAGTCCGTGACCACTTCACCCTCGTCGTATTGGGGATCGTCGCGTTGTCGGTGGCTCCCTTGCTCGTCCGGCTACTCCCGAGCGGGCGTTTTCTGACGGTGCGCTCGGCCTCGCGGAAGGTGGCCCTGTGAACGCAAAGCGACAGAGCACCGAGCAGTGGGGAACTCGGATCGGGCTCATCCTCGCGATGGCGGGCAACGCCGTCGGGCTAGGCAACTTCCTCCGCTTCCCGCGTCAGGCCGTCCTCAACGACGGCGGCTCGTTCATGGTGGCCTATTTCGTGGCGCTTCTCCTCCTCGGGATTCCGCTGATGTGGGTAGAGTGGGGGCTCGGCCGTCACGGCGGGCGCTTCCGCAAGGGCCACGTTCCTGGTATGTTCGCGTCGGTGTGGAAGCACCCGGCGGCGAAGTACTTCGGCGTCCTCGGCCTCGTGATTCCGCTCGCCGTACTGATCTACTACACCTATATCGAGAGCTGGACGCTGGCCTACACGTGGTTCTCGCTGACGCAGGACTATTGGGGGCAGGGCACGCAGGAAGCGATGATCAGCTACCTCCAGTCGTTCCAGGGCGTCGGCGACGGGCCGCGTGTGCACGGGGCGTGGATGCCGTTTGCGTTCTTCACCGGAACCCTGTTCGTCAACATCTGGGTCGTCTCGAAGGGGATCTCCGGCGGGATCGAGCGCCTCGCGAAGATCGGGATGCCGGTGCTGTTCCTCTTCGCAGTCGTGCTCGCTGTCGTCGTCCTCACGCTGCCGCCGGGGCCGGGCGGCGAGACGGCCGCCGACGGGCTCGCCTTCATCTACACCCCCAACCTCGCCGGGCTCTCCGACGCAAGCGTGTGGCTGGCTGCGGCGGGACAAATTTTCTTCACGCTATCGGTCGGGATGGGGACGCTTCAGGCGTACGCCTCGTACCTCTCGAAGCGCGACGACATCGCCCTAAACGGCCTCGCCACGGCGTCGACGAACGAGGCCGTCGAGGTCGTTCTCGGCGGGACGATCGCGATCCCGGCAGCCGTCGTGTTCTTCGGCGTCAGCGGGGCCGTCGCGGTGGCAGGATCGGGCTCGTTCAACCTCGGCTTCGTTACGATGCCCGTGATCTTCCAGCAGCTCCCGTTCGGCTCGCTCCTCGGGTTCATGTGGTTCGGCCTGCTGTTCTTCGCTGGCATTACCTCTAGTGTGGCGATGGCGACGCCGGTCCTCGCATTCTTTCGCGAGGAGTTCGGCTGGCAGCGCGAGCGTGTGGCGTGGGGGCTGGGTGGGGTCGCCTTCGCGCTCGGTCTTCTGCACGTGATCTGGCTGGAGTACGGCTTCCTCGACGAGTGGGACTACTGGGCGGGGGCGTTCGGGCTCGTCGTCTTCGCCGTCGTCGAAGTGATCCTGTTCGTGTGGGTCTACGGTCCGTCGAACGCATGGCGCTCGATCCACGAGGGCGCCGACATCCAGATCCCGCGCGTGTTCAAGTTCATCGTGACGTTCGTGACGCCGTGCTACCTCTTGTTCATCCTTGGTTGGTGGGGCGTGACGGATGCGCTCCCGATCCTGCTGCTGGAGCAGTCGGCAGGGGGCGGGCCGATTACGCCGGAGGCTCTGCCGTACGTCGTCGCGTCGCGTGCCCTCCTCGTCGCCATCGGCATCGGCTTCCTGTGGCTGATTCGGGTCGCGTGGAAGCGAAACGGCTACGACGACCGAGTCGGCTTCGCCGAAGTTGAGCCTGAAATACCATTAGTACCGCAGCGCGGGGAGGTGTCGGTATGACGACAGGTGCTCTCTTATTCATGGCCGCGAGTTGGACCTTCGTACTCAGCCTTATGGGGTGGAGCTTTGCGCGCATCCTCCGGCCGAAGCCGAAACCGAAACCGCCGGTACGGCCTGCTGCGGGTTCGGCGCGGCGCACAGGCGCCGTCTCCCGATGACGATCCCGCGCGGGCCGCTCCCGCTCCACATCCGGATCCTCCTTGGGCTGGTGCTCGGCGCCCTCGCCGGCGGCCTCGCGAGCGCGCTCGGGCCCGACGCCGTCGGCCTTGTGACTGCATACGTCAAGCCGGTCGGGACGCTGTTCATCCGACTCATCACGATGATCGCGGCCCCGCTCGTACTCGCCAGCTTAATCGCCGGGGCTTCGTCCATCACCGATCCCCAGAAGCTCGGGCGGATCGGCGGCAAGACGATCCTACTCTACCTCACCACGACAGCCGTAGCGATTACGCTCGGCCTCATCCTCGCTAACCTCATCCAGCCCGGTGTGGGGCTTCCGGCAGACGTCAGCGCTCGTCTTCTCCAGAACTACGGCGAGCAGACAGCCGTGCGCGTCGAACGGGCCGAGGCGGTGTCGTTCGTCGACCAACTCCTCGCGCTCGTCCCGACGAACCCGTTCGAGGCGATGGCGACGGGCAACATGCTGCAGATCGTCGTGTTCGCCCTCATCGCCGGGCTCGCACTCACGCGCATCGACTCGGCTAAGGCCGCGCCCGTGGTTGGGTTCTTCGACGGGTTCACTGACGTCCTAGTCAAGATCGTCGAAGGAGTGATGCGGCTGGCGCCAGTCGGCGTGTTCGCGCTCATCGCGGCCGTGACAGCGGAGTTCGGGTTTGGGATTCTGGGGACGCTCGGGTGGTACTCGCTCG
>CAXBBB010000120.1:0-6842 GCA_963973615.1 uncultured Rhodothermales bacterium
AAGAACCCGCCGTATGCCGCGTCGACGTGGACGCGGGAGCCGTATTTACGGGCCAGCGGCAGCATTTCGTGAAGCGGGTCGACAGCCCCCAGTCCCGTCGTTCCCAGCGTGGCAACGACCGTGGCGACACCGCCCGCTTTCAACCGCGTTTCGAGCGCGTCCATGCTCATCCTCCCGTTGGGACCGCAGCGAACCGCCTCGAACTGGGTGCGCAGCACGGCGGACATTCTGGCGTGGGTGTAGTGTGCGTCGGCGGAGGCCAGGGTGACGCCGTCGTTTTCCTCACGCGCGATCCAGAGTGCTTCGACGTTTGCAATAGTGCCCCCCGTCGTCAGGTGTCCGAGGTGCGTTTCGAACCCGAACATCTGAGCAATCTGGCCGACGACTTCCTTCTCCATCGCGCTCGTCGGCGGGCCGCCTTCGAGGGCGTGGTTGTTCGGATTGATGCACATGGCCGCCACGTAGCCCGCAATCGCAGCGGGATGGGGCGGCTTGAGCATCTGCCCGGCGTAGTTGGGGTGGAAGAACGGGTAGTTGTCCGTCAGCTTATCGCCGTAGAGCGCGAGGGCGGCTTGGAGCTTGGCCGGGTCGACGGTCGCGCTTGGGGCGCGGTCGAACTCGGTGTATTCGGCCTGCCACGATTCGATGCGACGGACGGCCTGGGCGACGAGTTCGGAGAGCAGCGGTTCAGGCATCGATGGCGGCAGGTTTCGGCTGGTCTAGTGTATCGCGCTTCTGCATCGTGCGGACCATGATGATGCCGCCGAGTACGATCATGGCGACCGAGATTACCTCGGCTTGTGTCACGGTCATGCCCAAAAACTCACCGACGTTGTTGACACGGATCTGCTCGATCAGGAATCGCTCGGCTCCCGCGAACACGAGGTAGAGGCCGAATAGCCAGCCCGCTGCCCAGCGATGCGCACGCAGTTTCCAGAGGGTGAAAAACAGCAGCGCAGCCATCGCGAACTCGTAGAGCATCGTCGGATAGACGCCCGTCGCGCTCGCGCAAACCGACGCGTCCATACCGCTTTCCGCCATTTGGAGACGCGTGTATTCGATCACATCGGTCGGCGTTTGTCCGGGTCCCATGACGTTGCGCGGAAACGTCTCGCTCCACAGGAAGCCCGGAATCCAGCCCGGCTTGTTGGCCAGATTGGAGCAGATGCCCCAGTCGCCATCGCCCGCGAGGTAACAGCCGATGCGTCCGATCCCGTAGGCGATCATCAGGCCGGGCGCGACGGCGTCGGCAAAGGCGGGAATCGAGAGGCCCTTCTTGCGAACATAGTAGGCCACCGAGAGGCCAGCGACTATGAGTCCACCGAGGAAGGTCAGCCCCGCCGATGCGAAGAGCATCCCGAATGGGTCGCGGAAGAACGACGGCAGGTTTTCGAGGATGTGGAACAGTCGGGCGCCTAGAAACCCGCTGATCAGCGCAATGAACGTCGCCGTGCCCGCGACGTAGCCCGGTGATACGTCGACCATTCGGGCGCTCTTTTTACCGCCACGCGTAGGCTTGGGCGCTTTCTCGTCCTTGACACGGACGCTGCCGATGATGCCCGATGCGTATTTGCGGTCCAGCTCCTTGCGCAGCAACCACGCTGCCACCAGGAAGGCGACGGCTACCATCAGGCCGAACGTATAGAGCGGAAGCTGGATTTCGATGCCGAACAGGTCGTCGAAAATATCCGAGATGCGAGGGTACATGCAGTCAGCGCGCGAGGGCGGCGGTCAGATAGTCAGGGAGGGCGGAGAGAGCGATCGTAGTCTGCTCACTCGCGGTCATGTCGCGGACCGATGCGGACTGTTGGGCCAGTTCGTCATCGCCGATCAGGACGACAAAGCGCGCGTTGCGGCGGTCAGCCTCCTTCATTTGCGACTTGAGCGATCCGCCTTTGAGCGATAGCATCGTCGGCACATCTGCCGCACGAAGTCGATGCGCCAACTCGAACGCGGCGGTGGACGCCTCATCGCCCAATCCGAGCACGTAGACCGACGGCGCGGGCGACTGGGGCAACTCGACGCCTTCGGCTTGCAGCGCGAGCAGAATCCGTTCGATACCACACGCAAATCCGACGGCGGGCGTCGCCTGGGCGCCTAGCGTTTCGCTCAGCCCATCGTACCGACCGCCACCTGCGACGGCGCTCTGCGCTCCCAGGTTGGGACTTTCGATCTCGAACGACGTGCGTCCGTAGTAGTCGAGCCCGCGCACCAACGTAGGGTCTTCTGTGAAGTCCACGCCTGCCGCCGTCAGTAGCGCTTTGACGCGGTTGTGGTGGGCGCGTGCGTCATCCGAGAGAAAGTCGGGCATCGACGGGGCGCCGACGAGGAGGGCCTGCTCAGACTCGCTCTTGGTGTCTAGGATGCGCAGCGGGTTCGTGGCGAGTCGGCCCCTGCTCGTCTCGGAAAGCTGATCCGCGTGCGGCGTCAGGTGGGCGACGAGGGCATCGCGAAAACGGGCGCGGTCGTCTGGGTCGCCGAGCGAGTTGAGACGGACCTTTAGTTCGCGCAGTCCCAACCGGCGCAGGATAGCGAGCAGCAGCACGATGGATTCAGCATCAGCGGCAGGCTGGTCGCTTCCCAGTGTTTCTGCGCCGAACTGGTGAAACTGCCGGTAGCGACCCTTTTGCGGACGCTCGGCCCGGAAACACGGACCGATGTAGAACAACCGCTGGACGCCGCCTTTCTGCTTCAGGTTGTGCTCGTGATAGGCTCTGACCACCGGCGCCGTCACTTCAGGCCGCAGCACGTACTGCGTCGAACCGCGCTCGAACGCGAACATCTCTTTCTGCTCGATGTCGGTGGGCAATGAGGTCGGTGGGCTCGATAACGGGTGTGCGAATCTCGTCGTACCCGTGCATTCGAAACGTGTCGCGAACGACGGTTTCGAGCCAGCGCCACGCAGCGGAGCCGGGAATGCCGGATGCAGGCTGATCGTCGGGGAGCACGTCGAACGTGCCGGAAATGCGTTTGGGCGTCATCGCGAGCGAAATGGTGTTCGCGAAGATAACGGAGCGGGGTGGGGCGATGCGTGCGTTCGGCATGGAAGCGCATCTGACCCAGCCTTCCGTCGTCGTCAGGTTGGGAAGCTTGTTCTGCCCATGGAGGCGCAGTTCAGCGAGGCTCCCGCACCATCGCACGCCATAGCATCGGAGCAGTAAGCGTAAGGCGCGAGCCCTCGGCCTCCTCGCCTGTCAAGATGCAACGCCACACGCCCTCACCCGCAGGCAACTCCATGCTCAGTTCAGAATCCGCATCCGGCAGCCAGCGGGGGAGCACGACGAGGAGTTCGGCCCCGTCTCCCTCTCGAACGTAGGCGATCAGTGGGTCGGGAGCGTCCAGCGCCCGATACGATCCGGCGAAGAGGTCAGGTTTTCGCCTACGCAGCGCGAGGACGGACGCGATTATAGCATGTTTGAGCAGCGGGTTGTGTTCGTCGAGATAGCGAGCGTACACGCCCCTGTAGGGCGGGGCGGCGGTTGTCGGGGTCTACGAGCGATAGATCCAGGCCTTCGGTGCCCTGATATACGTCCGGTACGCCCGGCTGCGTCAGCTTGAGCAGGGTCTGGCTGATAGTTTTGGCGAATGCGGAGTGGGCGAGTTTAGCGCTCAACTCGTCGAGAATGCCGGGCGTTGCGGCATCGGTCGCCACGCCGCGGACGTAGGCGTCTAGGGCCTGTTCATAGCTATCGTCGGGCGTAATCCAACTGGTGAGGCGCTTGCTCTCGCGCGCGGCTTTGAGCGCGTAGGCCGCCAATCGGTCGGTCAGCGTGTCGCGGTCTGCATCGTACCACAGGGCGGCGAGCGTCTGCGCGAACAAATAGGCGTCGTCCGGAAGTGGGCGCACGATCTGAACGTAGCGGCTGCCTACCTCGGCAAGAGCGGCGCTGACGGCTTCCCACTCGTCCGCAAACTCCGACAGCGCTGCGATGCGCAGTCGGGTGTCTTCTCCGCGTTTGTGGTCGTGCGTCGCCGTGGCGAGCAGAGCGCTGGGGTAGCGTCTGGCGCGGTAGCGTGCGCGGGAGTGGAGCGCTTCGGGCGAGGTGCCAAAGTGATCCGGCTCGCCGCCGACTTCGTTAAGTGCCGCTAGCCGGGTCCACCGATAGAACGCTGTATCCTCGACGCCCTTCGCCATAACCGGCGCGCTGTACTGCTGAAAGCGTCCCACGATCTTCCGCCGCGCCGACCGCTGTTGGGGCAGTACGTCGCCCATTAGTACGCGTTCGATGAAGCCGTAAACCGAACGCTCGCCTGCCGGATCGCGCCGCTGCGCCCGCTCGACGGCCTCATGCAATACGCTTGCCGATTCTTCGACCTCGTGCGGCAGATACGTCCGGTATCGGTCCATCGACGCGATGATCTCAGCTAAGGCTTCCCGGAGCGCTTCGAGTGTAAAGTCGCGTGTGCGATAGTCGCTTTCCGAGAGGAGGTCGAGTTCATAGGCCAACCGGTACAGTTCGCTCGACAGTGAGGTCTTCATCACCAAGTGCTTTCCCTCGTAGGCCACCTCGGCGAAGGGCAGCATTTCCGGCACCTGCCGCCGATACGTTCGGTCGAGTGCGTCCTCGCCACCGGGAAAGAGCAGGACGCCGACAGCATCGTTCATGAAGCGGTAGCCCGTCGTTCCCTCGACCGGCCAGTCGTCGGGCAGCGTCTCGCCCTGCCCGAAGATCTTCTCGACCCAGACGTGATTGGCGCCCAGATCGCGCAGGCGTTCCAGATAGAGGTGCGGGTCGAGCAGCCCATCGACATGGTCGATGCGTACGCCGTCGACGCCGGGCAACATGAGGAGTTCGCCGAGTAGCTTGTGGGCCTGCCAAAAGACCCGGTCGTCCTCCATCCGAAGCGCAGCCAGTCCGTTGATGTCGAAAAAGCGGCGATAGTTGATCTCGTGGCCTGCCGTCTTCCAATAACTCAGCCGCCAGAACTGACGTTCGAGCACATCGTGCAGGTCCGCAGGCTCCATCAAGCGAGAAGCTGCGGACAGGTCGACTCGCTCGCCCAGCGCCATCAGCCGTAGCCGCAGCGTCTCGGCTTTGTCGCGCTCTCTTGGTTCGAGGGTGGCGTACGCGTCGGCCAGGTCCTTTAAGTCCCAATACGGCTCCTCGCGCTCATACTCCTCCAATAGGGTCGTCAGAATAGGGCCGAACGATGCGGGCGAGAGGGCGAAACGGTTGTCGTAGTAGACGAGGCAGTAGCGGCCTTCCGAGTAGTGCAGCGTTAACTCGCCATTCTCGAGGCATTCGCCGTAGGTCGTCCCTAGAAATGGTAGCAGAACCTTGCCTTCCAGTTCGTCTTTTAGCGGCACCCAGTCGATGTCGAACAGGCGGGCGTAGCGCGAGGACGGGCCGTAGGCGAGCACGTCTTGCCACGCCTTGTTTTCGCTTCCGACGCCTGCATGGTTGGGGACGAAGTCGAGGATGATGCCGAGCTCATGTTCGATGCACGTCGCGCGCAATCGCTCGAACCCCTCACGACCGCCCAACTCCTCGTTGATTGCGTTGTGATCCACCACATCGTACCCATGCGTCGACCCCTTGCGTGCGCGCATGATGGGTGACAGGTACAGGTGACTGATTCCCAACTCGGCGAGGTAGGGCACGACGTCACAAGCCGCCGAGAAGTCGAAGCCAGGGTGGAGTTGGAGGCGATACGTGGCGCGAAACGGGGAGGACAAGGGCGGAAAAAGCTGATGAGAAGGGAGGCCTGGCAAGTCCATCAAACCTGCCAGACCCGTGGTTGGCCGAACAAAACGACGAACCCTACCGGCGCAGAATCACAGCTGCAGGTCGCTCGAACCGTAAGGCCCCTCTGTTGGGTGTCCGATAGGGGCCGCCGTTACCATATCGTTCTGCCGCGCTGTCGATCACGATATGTGCGTCGGTCCACTCGAGCGTTTGGATTGAGCCGGTGCCGCGCAGGCAGGCGGCGAGGAGGAAGTTGCCGCGCTGAACCGTCAGCAGGCTCTCGCCCTGAGCGGTGGCGTGGGCCTTTCCATGGGGAAGCTCCCGGCGGAGGGCGAGTAGGTCGCGATAGAGGTCGAGAATTGGCGCGTGGTGAGCGTCGCCTACTTCGGACCAGTCGAGTTTGGAGCGCTCGAAGCTGGACGGGTCCTGGGGATCGGGCACCTCGCCCGAGAAGCCGCTGAAGCCGGCGAACTCCTTTTTGCGACCCGCCGTCACTTTTGTGCCCAACTCGGGTTCGTGATCCGAGAAAAACAGAAACGGCGCGCTCGCCGCCCACTCTTGTCCCTGAAATAGCAACGGCAATTGCGGACAAAACAGCAGGAGCGCGGATGCCGCGCGATACTGGTCGCGCGACGTGTCTGCGGTCAGGCGGCTACCCAGCGGACGGTTGCCGATCTGATCGTGGTTCTGAATGCAAAACACCGCCTGATCAGGCGTTTGCCCCGACGGATCGCTTCCTCGCGCTTTGCCCCAATGGTGGGCGACTTGACCGGTATAAAACCAGTTCGTATTGATCGTATCGGCGATCTGTTGGGCTGTGCTGTCCTTGTATCCGGCGAAGTACAGTTCTTCGTCGCCCGCGATGTGGTTGCGGATTAGGTGGTGGAAGTCATCGACCCAGACGCCGTCGAGTCCGTAGCCGCCGTTGTCGCGCGATTGCACGACGGTGTTCAGGTTGCGGTGGTCCTCGGCGATCAGGATACGGTTCCAGCCAGGCACCGCGTCGATGGCGGCGGTTAGTTCTGCCAGGAAGTGCGGAGTGCCGTCGTCGTACAGTTGGTCGGTTGCATCCAACCGAAGGCCATCCATGTGGTATTCCGTCAGCCACATCCGAGCGTTGTCGAGAAACAGCCGCCTGACGGACGCGCTGCCCTC
>CAXBBB010000121.1:0-6838 GCA_963973615.1 uncultured Rhodothermales bacterium
CGCCGCCTCGAAGCAATCGCCGGGCGTCGATGCGGCGATTACGGGCAGCGGCGCTTCACCGTTGCGTCCGTAGAGCGCCTGGAGCAGGTCGGACTGCTCGGTCTTGGTCGGCAGACCAGTCGACGGGCCGCCGCGCTGCACGTTGACGATCACCATCGGAAGCTCGGTCATAATTGCCAGGCCGATCGTTTCGGTTTTGAGCGCCATTCCGGGGCCGCTCGTACCGGTGATTCCGAGTGCTCCGCCGAAGCTCGCGCCCAATGCGGCGCCGACGGCGGCGATTTCATCTTCGGCCTGAACCGTCGCCACGCCGAAGTTTTTGTGTTTGCTCAGTTCGTGGAGCAGGTCGGATGCGGGAGTAATCGGGTAGGTGCCGTAGAAGATCGTCAGTCCGCTGCGCTGTCCGGCAGTGACCAAGCCGAGCGCCAGCGCTTCGGCGCCTCGGATCGCGCGGTAGCGGCCTTTGGGGAGTTCGGCAGGTCGCACGTCGTAGCGGACGGCAAACGCTTCGATCGTCTCGCCGTAGTGAAAGCCTTTGCGCAGCAGCAGCAAGTTGGCGTCGCGGACGGCGGCGTTTTTGGCAAACTTGCGGCTCGCCCATTCGAGCGCCGAGTCCAGGGGACGGGCGTAGAGCCACAGCGCCAGGCCCAGCGCGAACATGTTCTTGGAGCGGTCCATCTCCTTCGTGTTGAGGCCGCTGCCCTTGAGCGCCTCACGCACGATGGTCGTCAGCCCGATCTCGATCACCTGAAAGCGCTCGCCCAGGCTCAGATCGTTGAGCGGGTTCGAGTCGAGCCGCGCTAGCTCCAATCCGCGCGCATCGAATGCGTCCGAGTTGACCAGAATCGTTCCGCCTAGCCGCACGCGTTCGAGGTTCTTGACCAGCGCCGCCGGGTTCATCGCTACGAGCAGGTCGACATCGTCGCCGGGTGTGCGGATGGTGTCGCTTCCGAAGTGGAGCTGGAAGCCCGACACGCCATAAGGCGTCCCAGCCGGAGCGCGGATTTCGGCGGGGAAGTCGGGGAGCGTGGCGAGGTCGTTGCGTGCCAGCGCCGTCGCCAGGGTGAACTGTGCGCCGGTAATCTGCATGCCATCGCCGCTGTCGCCCGCGAACAGGATGACGGCGGAGGGGATGGTCTGGAGTGGCTTGGCAGGCTGGGCGACAGCTTCGGACTGGGACACGAGTCGGGCAGTTGGGTGGACGCTGACTCAACGGCACGTGCCCGGTGCTGTTCGCACGGCGTGCGAAGGGCAGGTGGATTTGGTAGCGCGAAGCAAGCCGGTCGGGAATACGCCTCGGCCAATGTGTTTTCTTCTGGGTACCGGAGAGGTATGGTGTCCCAGTCGTTTTCCCTCGACTGTTCGCATCTGTTTCGCCGGACCAAGATCAGGCCGGGTCGTTCTCGTCTGACGAGTCTGTGGTTGCGGAGGGCTCGGCTCCAGCATCCGGTGTTGCCCAGTCGATGGTGCTCAGGATGCGTTCGAGACGGAGCCGATAGATTCGGGAGTCGGCGGCGATTCTGTGGAGTGCGTCTACGACCTTCTTTCTAACTGCTGGCTCGGGCCCGACGAATCCGTAGATGGCTCGGATCTGGGCAGTTCCGGCTTGTCGAAGGTGTTCTGCGTAGGCGTCGATGTTAGCCTTTTTGAGTGCGTCCATTCCGTCTCTATCCAAGCGGTGCTCGGACGCTGCTTTCAGCGCTTCGGCTACGGGAATTTCGGGGATTAGCGCCTTGGCTAGTTCGTCTAGCTTGGCTTCGAGTTTGGAGTCGTAGGGGCGATCACTGGCGAAGCTCAGATTCTTTCGCCAGTCTCGAATCTGCGGGTCGTCTTGGTGCACTTCGCCAACGCGTTCGACGAGATCGTCGGCATAATCGTCGCGGTCCAACTGACGAAGCAAGCGAATGGCATCGTCCACCTTTTCCAGACTGGCGGTTGCCATCTCGGTGAGGTACGCAGTGCGAAGGCTCTCAGCGAGATGCTTTTCGTCAAGGTCGCTGGGGCCTTTATAGAATAGATCCCACGCTCTCGGTATAAGCCCATTCTCACGCAGCGCAGCGCGCTCTTCCTCCTCGACAGCCTGTCGCAGTTCCTCTGGGTCGAACCAACCTCGAACCACAAAGCCGACGATCAAAGTGTGGAGCGGAGAGGGCGTGTTGTACGTCATGTAGACATTCGCCGTCCTTCTGCCCAACAGTCTGGATTGAGAGGGCTCGTCGAAATGGTCCGAGCGATTCTCCTCATCCTTCGCGTCCTCTAGAACCGCGTGAACCACGTCCTCCGAAGCATTTGGCATCGTCGCGATGACGGACCCATCGAGAGCAGCGTTTTCGCGCTCGAAGCACGCCCACGTCACGAAGGTGACTGAACGTATTGCCAGTTGGCGAATGGCTTGAACCTCGGTGTCGATCTGGTCGAGGACGTCGGCGAGAGTACGTCGAATGCGTAATAGCAGACGGACGTTGCGTACTTCCCGGTTGTGGCAGCTCTCGGCTTCCAAGTCGCGTTCTTCCTCCCACTTATCGAACGCGATGTCGAATGCCTCTTCGGGTGTCGGTTCGAAGCGGACGAACACATCGACAGCTTTTTCGTGGTGAATGCGATAAGCTTCCTGGTCTTCTTTCGTCTCGAAGCGGTCTTCGTTGAGGATCAGGGCTACATCGCATTCCATCTCGTCACGGAGTTGCGTGGCGAGGCCGAAGACATCAGTAAGGCTCAAGCCGTGGCCGCGACGTTCCAGGTCATCAATGCAGATGAGGGCACCTTTGAGACTGCGGTAGAGCACTGCATCGGCGAACTCGGTTAGCGCTGCAAGTGAGAGGGAAGCCTTATCGCTCCTGGCAGTCGCACTACCTAGGAGGCGTTTGATAGTGCCCATTGCCTTCTTATCCAGGCCATCATGCGCATATGCATCGACGGTAAGAGCCGTTCGAATCTCGTCGAGGGAGTTCATACCGAACAGCGATACATAGGCATACGTGCGTGGCTTTGGGTGTGGCCTAACCGAGGAGCGGTGTGTGCCGCCGACCTTCGGTGCAAGGGCAGCAATTCGCTGCTTCCAGAAGTGCGTTTTACCCGTACCCCACGCGCCTACGAGAGCGAGAGACGTTCCAGCGTTTCCGGTGCGAGGCATTTTGCCGGAAATGAAGTGGTCGATGACGCGGGCGGCGTTAGAGGTGGACATAGCGTGTAGGGTTAGAAGGCACGCAAGCCGAGGCGGTCGTCGGTGGAGCGGTGTTTTGAAACGGGCATCGGTGTTGGGGCAGGCGAGAGGGAAGAATACACCTGCTAGCTCCCTAGCAAAAGGGCCGCCCCGCGCAGTGCGGAGCGGCCCTCGAAGCCTTGGCGGTGCCAAAGGAGATCGTCGGGGACGATCAGGTGCCCGCCGAGTAGTCGGTCGCGTAGATGACCTGCTCTTCGGTCAGGCTGTCGATCGACAGGCCCATCGTTTCGAGCTTGAGGTTGGCGATCTGCTGGTCGAGTTCTTCGGGCAGGTCGATGACGGTGTTTTCCATCTTCTCGCCGTTCTTGTGCAACTCGATCAGGGCCAGATGCGCCTGCAACTGGTTGGCGAAGCTCATGTCCATCACTTCGGACGGGTGACCTTCGGCAGCGGCGAGGTTGACCAGGCGTCCGTCGGCAAGGACGTAGACCTTTTTGCCGTTCTCCATCGTGTACTCGCGGTTGTCCGGGCGGACCATGCGCGTGTCGGTCGAGACGGCGGCGAGTTCGGCGAGGTTCAACTCTACGTCGTAGTGGCCCGTGTTGCAGACGACGGCGCCTTCCTTCATCGAAAGGAAGTGCTCGCCCCGGATGATGTCCTTCATGCCGGTCGCGGTCACGAACACGTCGCCGAGTTTGGCGGCTTCGGCCATCGGCATCACGCGCATCCCTTCGAGCGTCGCTTTGAGCGCGGCGGTCGCCTTGACCTCGGTGATGATCACGTTGGCGCCCATGCCCTTGGCACGCATCGCGACACCGCGTCCGCAGTGGCCGTAGCCCGCGACGACGAAGTTCTTGCCCGCCAGAAGGATCGACGAGGCGCGGAGGATACCGTCGAGCGTCGACTGGCCTGTTCCGTAGACGTTGTCGAAGTCCCACTTCGTCTCGGCGTCGTTGACGGCGTAGACGGGGTAGCCCAGCTTGCCATCTTTGGCCATCGCGCGCAGGCGGTGGACGCCGGTCGTGGTCTCTTCGCTACCACCGATGATGTCCTTGATCTTGTCCTTGTGCTCGCTGTGAACGCGGAAGATCAGGTCGGCGCCGTCGTCGAGCGTCGTGTGCGGCGTCTTGTCGATCGTGCGGTCGATGCACCAGTAGAAGTCTTCGGTGCTCTGTCCGTACCACGCGTAGATCTCGACGCCGTCGCCGTCGCCGTTGGGGCCGAGCGCGAGAGCGGCCGACACGCTGTCGTTGGTCGAGAGCGGGTTGCAGCCGCTCCAGGCGACCTCGGCCCCGCACGCCTTGAGCGTCTCGCAGAGCACGGCGGTCTCCTTGGTGACGTGCAGGCAACCGGTGATTTTGTATCCGGCGAAGGGCTGCGTCTTGCTGTATTGCTCGCGGAGGCTCATCAAGACCGGCATGCGGCTTTCGGCCCACTCGATGCGCAGGCGACCTTCGTCGGCGAGGCTGAGGTCTGCGACTTTGTAGGCGCCTTCTTTGTGATCCATCTTGGAAGAGGTGAGGTTAGGTAACTGAAATGTTGTCCTGAGTAAATGCCAGGCGTGGGGCTTCGATCCCGGATCTGTGGCGCGAATCGGCGTCGGGGGCGGAGGTCGGGTGAAAACGGCCCGCTTTGAGGCATGTGAGTCGGGGACGGAATCGAGGGCGAGGCGCGTTCTTGTGGTTGTGAATGGTGGAGTGCTGACGTGTGTCGTTCTTTTGGCTTGATCCCAAAGAACCAAAAGATCAAGGCTTACGTCGCACTGCCGGACGCTGCGCTCCGTTCGCTGAAGCCGTTCAACTCGCTCGCTGGCTCGCTCAAACACGAACGGCTTCTTGACGCTCTCTGCGCTCCGCGTCTTTTTAGCCAGTCCGTCTCAGGCCGGTCCTATTCTCTGATTCATGCGTTTCCCGCTTCTGCTGATTTTGCTGCTGCTGCTGTCTGCATCGTCCGTTCAGGCGCAGGAGGGAGTTCGGCTCGATGGGCTGCGAGCCGAGGCGCGTGCTGCTGCCAGCCGGGGAGCGGACGTGCTCGACTTGCCGACGCGCCGAGCCGCCGGTCTGCGCGTCGACGTGCGTTCGGGTGCTGTTCGGGGCGACTACGATCCGCCTGCCTTCCGCGCTGCCGGTTCTGACGCAGAGGAGCAAGCACGCAGCTATCTGGCGCAGTTGGCGGGGCGATATGGACTCGGAGCCGACATGTCGGATCTACGTCTGGCGCGCGTAGTCGAGGGGCACTACGACCGGCACGTGACGTTTGAGCAGACGGTCGACGTGGGTGGCGAGGTGCTGCCCGTTTTTGGACGCGAGGTGCAGGTGAGTATGACGGCGACCGGTCGTGTGCTGATGGTGCAGTCGGGCTACCAACCGGTCGGCGATGTGGCGGGCAGTCCGTGGGACGATGGGGCGGCGCGTCGGCGAGCGGCCGGTCTCGTCGAGGGCGGACGCGTGGCCGAGTTGACGCGCGTCGTGATGCCTGCGGGCGAGGGGAGAGCAGCACAGAAGGCGTATGCGGCTGTCGTCGTGGGAGCCGAAGAGTGGGCATTCGTGATCGGTCTGGATGGCGCCGTCCTCTTCGCGGCTCCGCGAACGACGCACCACGCCCACGTAGACCATGCACCTGCCGCGCCGTTCGGATTTGTACAAGGCGTGTCACCGGTCGGCCCGCTAGCAGGTCTGGCGGACGGCGCTCGGGCCGATGGCAGCGGGCTGGGCTTCGATCCCGATCCGCTGACGACGGCGGGTGTCGACTACGGCGGTGCGTACGCGGATAACGACGACGCCGACACGCCCGAACTCACCGCTGCACGTGTCGAACTGGCGCTTCCTGAGATCACCCAGCGTGGAGGGAAGTGGCATCTCGAAGGTCCGTACGTCGTCATCGATGGGACATTGGGAGCGCGCTACGCGCCGCCGTCCGAGACCGATCCGAACGCCTTTCGCTACACGCGAGCCGACGACCGCTTCGAAGCCGTTATGGTCTACCACCACGTCGACGACGATCAACGGCGCGTTCAGGCGCTCGGCGTCGGGCGACCGATTCTCGAGCAGCCGATCCGCATCAACCCCCAGGGCGATCTGTCGGACAACTCGCGCTTTTTCACCAATGACCTGACGATCCGCATGGGCGTCGGTGCCATCGACGATGCCGAAGACGCGATGGTGATCCGCCACGAATACGCCCACGCGCTCCTCAACGCCGACGCGCCATCGCTTTATCAGCGCCAAGACGGATCGGCGCTCCACGAAGGCTGGGCCGACTATTGGGCGGCGAGTTGGCGCGCGTCCCTCATCGAAGCGGGGCTGGGCAGCGGCGACGTGCGCGACGTGTTTCCGTGGGACGGCAACAATGGCTGCTGGCAGGGCCGACGCCTCGACCATCCCGGCAGCTATCCCAACGACACGGGCTATCCGGCGCCCGGCGGCGGCTGCGGCAACTTTCCGACCATCTACCAGCGCGGCATTCTGTGGGCGACGACGCTTTTCGACCTACGCGCCGAATTGGGCGCCGACGTGATGGATCGCCTGGTCGTCGCCTCGCACGCATTCGTCGGCGGCGCGTCCGGCGTACCGGCGTTCGAGTCGGCGGCTCAGGCGCTGCTCGCGGCCGACGAAGCGCTGTACGACGGGCGCTATCGTCGCACGCTGGCGTTGGGCCTGAGCGCGCGCGGCTACG
>CAXBBB010000122.1:0-6804 GCA_963973615.1 uncultured Rhodothermales bacterium
GTCGATCTCGGGAGAGAGCGTCGATGCACCTTCGGGTAGCCAGAGCGTGGGTTCCATAAGGGGAGCGGGTCAGGCGGAGAGAGGAGAGGCCGAGCGGTGACGGCGCGAGAGGACGGTAACGCCCAGGCCAAGCGCGAGCAGCGTCAGCAGCGCACCGGCCTTCATGATATTGGTGACGTCAGCGGAGTAGCTGTGCGTCGATGGATCGTACTGGAAGCAGAACATGATGAACGTGTCTACAAACGAGCCCGTCGTGCCGTCGGAGGACTCGGCTAGGGCCGCGCGAACTTCGGTTGGGTCGAACGCGACACCGACGAGATAACGCGTGATCAGACCGTCGGGCGAGGTAAAGGTGACGGCGGCTGGGTGGGCATACTGCTCAGCATCCTCGTTCCACTGATAGCGGAAGCCGATAGCGTCAGCGAGCGTCTTGATGTTCTCGTCCGACCCCGTCAGAAAATGCCACCCGTCTTCTGCGCCTGCTTTGTCGAGGTTCTGCAACTCCTTGGCCTTCTGGCGCGCCGCCTGTTCGGTCGTCTCGCTCGGGTCGAAACTGATGGTGAGAAGCGTGTAGTCGTCGCCCGGCGCCGGGGCGATTTGCGCTGCGGTGCGTGTCCAGCCGTCGAGTAGCAGGTTGCAGAGCATGGGGCAGTTGTAGTAGACCAACTGAATCAGGACAGGCTGGCCGGACGCGTAGTAATCGCCTAGCCGAACGGTGTCGCCGTTCTCGTCTACAAACGTCAGGCCCATCGGAATGCGGTCGCCGATCTTGTCGTCCAACCCTACACTTTCCGTTCCGGGCACCGTCTGCCCCGCACGCTGCGCCCACGCGTTCGGAGCGAATCCGACAGCAAATAGGGCGAGGAGGAGCGGGGCGATACGCAGCTGCATTTGTTGGACTTAGGGCGTAATTATGTTACCGGTAGAGCGGCGGAAGTTCCATTGAGGTTTGACGCGAATCGGCACGCGTCCGCTCTTCGTTGACCATCAGTCGCATAGCCTCGTCGATGGGAATCTGGTAGGTGCGCTCGGCGTCATTGACGACTTGGTATTGAGTCAACTGCCGCGCTGCGTTGATCTCCGTCCGGCGCAGATCGGGATAGCCGCTGACCGAAATCTGACTGATCGCGACGTCTTCGACTACGCTTCCTTTCCAGAAAACGAGCAACGCACTGATAATGGCGACGGCTACTAGAATTGCTACGACGATCCCCATGATCTGGGCGCTCTCAACGCCCTCGGGTTCTACACCGATAGCTTCGGCTTCGGCCACTGCCTTGTCAGAGTCGCCCGTTACTTCGACCTTGGCTTCCTTTCCTGCCGCTTTGAACAGCTCGTTGTACGGCCCGAGCGACTCGTCTGTGTCCGGCTCTACGTCCGGTGCCGATTCCAGGTCGGAGGTCGACATGCCGGTAAAGCTCTCGATGTGCTCGCCACTGCTCAACTCGCCATCCGCCTCTGACATCACGCGCCAGAAAAACGTGCTGCGGTCGTCCGGGAAGCGCGCTGACGCTTCGTAGCTAGTCACATCGCCTACACGCTCGTCGATTACGATGTGCTCGAACGAGGTGTCCTGCGAGACCTGCAAGACATAGCCTTGAGCCAGTTCGACCGGCTCCCACTCGAACGTCAAGTTGGCAACGTCGATGGGCGCACCATGACGCGGGGCGATGAGGACGGGGTCGGTCAACGATGTGGGCGTTTCGGAAGCCATGAGGACGGGTCGGAAGAGGAACGGCACCTATTGCGAGCAGGGTGCCAGAGGCTAACACCCGTGGCACCCTGCGGGTCGGCATAGGCAGTGAAAGAATAGCAAACTTTCAGAAAGTAATGAAAGTTTGTGTTTCCCTACCCGAAAGCCAGCTTTAGATGTTATGGAAGCGCAGCGAGCGGCCCAAACGTGGGTCGTTGATCGGGACCAGGCTGTGACGTCGCAAGCGGAAGAGAAACAGGCTCGTGATCAGCCCGAATAGGCCGAGCCACGTCGTGATGTCCCACACCGTAAAGCCTGCGTGGCCTCCGTAGAGGTAATCGTAGACGGGCATCGCGAGCCAGTGCAGGTCAAACCACTGCATGATCAGGATGTAGACGGCCATAATCGAGAGCACAACCGTCGACCGCTTGGCCGCGCGCGTGAGGAGCACGAAGAACGGCAGGATGAAATGGAGTCCGAGTTGGGCGGCGCTGTGATACTGCCACCCATGCTCCATCCGGTGCGAAAACCAGATCGTCTCTTCGGTCAGGTTGGCGTACCAGATGAGCATGTACTGCGAGAACGCGATGTAGGCCCAGAAAACGGTGAATGCAAACATCCACTTGCCCAGGTCATGGTAGTGCTCGGTCGACACTACGCCGCGCAGCACGCCCATCCGCTGGAGCAGAATCGTCATCAGGCAGATGAAGGCGACGCCCGACCAGAACGACCCGGCGAAGAAGTAGACGCCGAAGATCGTCGAGAACCAGTGCGGATCGAGCGACATCAACAGGTCGTAGCTCGCGAACGCGACGGTGACGGCGAAGAGGGGAATGCCCCAGGCCGATGCTTTGCGCTGTTTGAACGGAATGTCAGCGTCCGGCTGCACGTCTTGACCGACGCTCAGCTTCCACAGTTTGTGGCTCAGGAACCACCACGCCAGGAAGTAGAACACTACGCGGAAGACGAAGAACGGCGTGTTGAGATACGTCGCTTTAGCCGCGATAATGGGGTCGTAGTTCGGTCCGCCCACTTCGTACAGATCGGCGTGCGTCCAGTGGAACAGGTCATGCATCCCGAACCAAATGGGAATCGACAGTACGAGCAGAGCCGGAAACGACATCGCCATCGCTTCGGCCACGCGCCGGACGACGATTCCCCAGTGCGCCTTGACGATGTGATGCGTGATCACGAAGAACAGCGCGCCTAGAGCGAGGCTTGTGCAGAACAGCCAGCCGATCAGGTAGGCGAAGTAGAACCGCTCAGGGCTGGTTACCCAGCCGACGACGCTCAGCGCGAGTAGCGCGAGACTGGCGGCTAACGGAAGCAGCCACGGACGACCACCTTCGCGCATGCGAACCTGCGATTCGGGATGAATCCCGGCAGTCGGAGCAAACGGGTCGGCCAAGCGGGTGAGCAGGGCGCTGGAACGCAAGGAAGCCATGCGGCGAGATGGTTGCGGGTGAAAACGGTAGAGTGCGGTGGTAAGGGCGATTCATGAATCGCCCTTACCGAGTCGCACGGGTCAGGGGCGCGGATTCGAGCGAGGCCCTTCGGTCGAGAGGCGATCAACGGTACCGGTCGAGCCGCCGACTTGGTTGCTGCTTCGGTTGGCTTCGAGGGATTGGAGTACGTCGGCAGGCAGATCCTCGCCGTCGGCGCGCTGCGAGCGTTGCAGGGCGCGGATATAGGCGACGATGGCCCAGCGGTCCGCTACGGCGATCTGCTGCGCGTAGCCCGGCATCGAGTTGAAGCCGTTGGTGATCACGTCGTACATATAGCCATCTTCATCCTTCTCGCCGCCAGGCAAGTACTTGGGATCGTGGTAGGTCGGTGCCGGAGCGTAGCCATAGCTGCCTCCGTTGTTGCCGACCATGATGACGCCTAGACCGTCGCCTGCTTTTCCGTGGCAAACCGAGCAGTAAATGTTGTAGCGCTCCTGGCCGCGGGCAAGGACGACCTCGTCAATAGCGACCGGGCCGTCTTGCAGGTACAACCCATCCGCCGAGCGGCCGGTAAAGAAGCCTACGTCATCGCGCAGGAAGCCTCGTGCGATCGTTCCGGCGACCGGAGTGCGCATCGCGCGGTTGTCGGCGAAGTAGGTGTTGGCCTCCTGAGCCTCGAACTTCTCTTGGAAGTCCATATTGAGGTTCGGGTGAATCGGCGTATTCTCCGACTTGGTGCCACGGCAGCCGACCAGCAGGACAGCAGCGAGGAGGGTAAAGGCGAGGTGTTTCATATCAGCTTGGGCGTCGGTCGGGTCAGTGATCGACCTTTTTGACCGGGATCACGGCGGGGCGAGCGCTGTCCGGAAGGTTGTCCGACGACGCAGCGTCGTGGATCGGCTCGATGCGCGTGGCGCCCAGTTGGGTGAGCAAGGCGACCGTTTCGCCAGCGTCGTAGTTCTTGTCCGACGAGGCGACAAAGAGGAAGAAGCCGTCGTCGGTTGCGCGGTGGATGTGCTTCGAGTTGAAGAGCGGATTCCACGGGCGCGGCAAACCGTTGACGGCGAACATCACGGCGACCGTCGTCAGCGCGGCCAGCAAAATCGTGAGTTCGAAGCCAACCGGAATGCTGGGCTCGACGGCGAAGAGGGGTTTGCCCGAGATGTTGAGCGGGTAGTCGATGGCACCTGTCCACCACTGCAGCCACATCGCAAGCCCGAGTCCGGCCAGCCCACCGACGAATGCGCCGATGCCGACCTTGCTCGGTCCCAGTCCCATCGCGGCGTCCATGCCGTGGATGGGGAAGGGGGAGTAGGTATCGTAGCGGTTGTAGCCCGCCTCGCGGACGCCACGCGCTGCTTCCATCAGGGCACCCGGATGCGGATACTCGGCAAGCACGCCGTACGTGTTGTCGCGTGCCGCTACGTCGTAGATCGAAGCCGACGATTTGACGTCGAGAAGAAGTTCTTTCATGTCAGGTCAGGCTCAAACGTGAGGGTTCGGATCGTCGGTCTCGCTTGCGGGCTGCGCGTAGGGACTTTCGACTCCGGTTTCTTCGGTCGGTGCGGGGTGCAGACCAGGGGCGCCGTCGCCACTGTGTCCGTCGCCCTCGTGGTCGTAGAAGTGCGGATCGGCTTCGGGCAGGATCGCCTTGACTTCGGCCATCGCCACCATCGGCACGAACCGCAGGAAGAGCAGGAAGAGCGTAAAGAAGAGGCCGAACGTGCCCAGGTACGTCGTCACGTCGATCAGCGTCGGCTGGTAGTAGCCCCAACTCGACGGGATGAAGTCGCGGTGCAACGACGTGACCGTGATCACGAAGCGCTCGAACCACATGCCGATGTTGACGACGATCGACAGGGCGAACATGACCGGAATCGACCGGCGCAGTTTCTTGAACCAGAAGAGCTGCGGCGAGATGAGGTTACAGAACATCATCGTCCAGTAGGCCCAGGCATACGGCCCGGTCATGCGGACGCCGAAGAACTGATACTGCTCGTACTCGACGCCGCTGTACCACGCCACGAAGAACTCGGTGATGTATGCGAAGCCGACGATCGTGCCCGTGAGCAGGATGACGATGTTCATCTTCTCCAGGTGGTCGATCGTGATCAGGCTCTTGAGGCCGTAGATCTTGCGGACGACGACCATCAGCGTGACCACCATCGCGAAGCCCGAGAAGATGGCTCCGGCGACGAAGTAGGGCGGGAAGATTGTCGTGTGCCAGCCTGGAATAATCGAGACTGCGAAGTCGAACGACACGACCGAGTGAACCGAAAGCACGAGCGGTGTGGCGAGTCCGGCCAAGATCATGTAGGCCTTCTCGTAGTTGCGCCAGTGGCGGTTCGCGCCGGTCCAGCCCATCGAGAGCACGCCCAGAATGCGAGCTTTCCAGATGTTGCCCTGCTGCGCCGCTCTATCGCGGATCGTAGCGAGGTCGGGGACCAAGCCGACGTACCAGAACGTCAGCGAGACGATGAAGTAGCTCGACACGGCGAACACGTCCCACAGCAGCGGGCTGCGGAACTGGGGCCACATCTCCATCTGGTTCGGGATCGGCAGCAGCCAGTAGACGGCCCATACGCGACCCACGTGGAAGGTCGGGAAGACGAGCGCGCACATGACGGCGAAGATCGTCATCGCCTCTGCCGTACGGTTGATGCTCGTCCGCCACTTCTGACGAAACAGGAAGAGGATGGCCGAGATCAGCGTTCCGGCGTGGCCGATACCGACCCACCAGACGAAGTTGACGATCGGCCAGCCCCAGCCGACCGGAATGTTGTTGCCCCACACGCCGACGCCATTCCAGACCTGATAGGCCAGCGACAGGCCGAGCAGCCCCAGCAGCAGGTTGGCGATACCGAATGCCATCCACCAGTAGAGGGGCGTCTTGCGCTCGGTGTGCGATGACACCAGTTCGGTGATCTCACGGAAGCCCAGACCGCCCGTTACGAGCGGCGGATCGACGTCGTAGTCGGTCCGATTGGCCAGAGTGGTATGCGCTTGCGGAGTGTGTGCGGCCACGCGGGAGGGGAGTTGAAGGGCGACGGAGCGCCGGAAAATTCAGGGAGAGCAGTCGGGTGCGGTCAGTGCCCGCCGGGGCCATGTTCGCCCGCGTCTTCGCCGCCCATCTGATGCTGATCGGCGTGGAAGCTTTCGTAAGCGACTTTGTACTTGGTCGTCGCCAGCTCAACCGGTACGTCCGGGTGCGGGTTGACGACGCGTCCGAGATAGCTCGTCCGAGGCTTGGTGCCCAGTTCGGCGAGCAGTTCGTAGCGGCGCGGATTCTGCTTGGACTGGGAAACGGCCGAGTTGGGATCGGCCAGGTCGCCGAAGACGATGGCACCGGCGGCGCACGCCTGCTGGCAAGCGGTCTTGACTTCGCCGTCGCGGATGTTGCGGTCTTCGATGTTCGACTGCTGGTTGGCCTCGCGGATGCGCTGCACGCAGTACGAGCACTTCTCCATCACGCCACGGAAGCGAACCGTCACGTTGGGGTTCTGCTGCATCTGCGCCTCGACCGGCAGCGACTTGGTCCAGTTGTACCAGTTGTAGCGGCGGACCTTGTACGGGCAGTTGTTCGAGCAGTAGCGCGTACCGACGCAGCGGTTGTACACCATCTGGTTCGTGCCGTCCGGCGAGTGGACCGTAGCGGCGACCGGGCAG
>CAXBBB010000123.1:0-6783 GCA_963973615.1 uncultured Rhodothermales bacterium
CGTTGAAAGACTGATTGGCGCGCTCGTTGCGCGAGGAAAATAGCCGGATACGTTGCCCGCGCCCGTCTTGGCAGTCACCTGCCCGAGCACGCGGCCGACCTCCACGTTGCCCGCGCCCGTGTTGATGCGCACGTCGCCGTCGATGCGGTCCACTTCTACGTTGCCCGAGCCGGTATATACATCGACCATGCCGTCGATGTCGCGAAACACGACGTTGCCTGCGCCCGAGCGCCCGCCGACTTCGCCCTCAATGCCTACGATAGCGACATTGCCTGCTGCGGTCCGGAACGTGACATCAAACGCGCGCGGCACGAAGACCGTCACATCGACGTTGAGTTCGTCCCAGATGCGATTGCGACTGCGCCCCATCCAACCGCCGCTCTCGCTGCTTTCCCACGACGAGAGAATAGAAACGTCGCCGCGCCGCTCGCTGATATCGAGATCGTGCAAGTCCCAGACCTGTTTCGCCGTGACATCGCGCGACACTTTGGCGCGTCGCACGACTTCGATCCGAACAACGCTCCCGTCGCCGCTGCGTACGTCGATGTTGCCCCGATCCAGTTCGAGTTCGAGCCTACCACCGGACCCCACGTCGAACGAGCGCCGAACCGTATCGGTGATCTCACGCACGTCATTTCTGACGCTGCACACACCGACTGGGTCACCCGTGAGCGAGGGCGACGCGTTGGCCACAGGCGCGGAAAGCAGAAAAAAGGCAGCGAGCAGCAGCAAGGTATGCGTAGGTTTTGTCATGTCGAATACAGATCACGTCTTAGAAGCGAGTACGGAACGTTCAGTCCGTAGTTACGCACATGTGCCGCAAAAACATGGCCGAAGCCATATTCCTCTACTCTTGGCTGCGCTGGCGCTGCTGATTGGCGGATGCACAACCGGATACACGCCCTACCAGTTGGAAAGCAGTCTGCTCACGTGGACACCCGTCGATACGCTTGATCGCCCGCTGCCTGCTGGATGGGCCGTCTACCAGGGCCACTCCGAATCCCCGCCGCTGCGTGCATGGCTGCTGCGCCTTCCGCCGGGCGCGCACGTCGAAGCCCACGTTTCGTCCGACACGCTGGACCGCCGAAGCCCGACGACTGATTTCGCTGCTATGCCGGGTGTCTGCGCGTCGGTCAACGCAGGCTACTTCTCAATGAGTGCGGTTCCCTCCCACGCCGTTGGTCTGGTCGTTACAGATGGCGAGGTCGTCGCTCCATCGCCCAACGCAACCAATGCCGGACTGCCTGAAGAATCTGCCGCGCGCGCTGCCGTCGGCTGGGATGCATCTGGCCGAGCGACGTTTGGATGGGCCGCATCATCAGATGGTACGCTGCGCCTACTCGCATCGCCAACTGAGGCTTCGGCGTCCGCCCCGCTCTGGAATCCGACCCACGCCGTATCCGCCGGACCGATGCTGGTTCGCGACGGGCGTCTACGCGTTACGGCAATGGAAGAGGGATTCGGCACCGGATCGATTCCCGGCGTCCATCCGCGGACGGCAATAGGCCAAACAGCGGACGGCGGCCTCCTACTCCTTGTCGTCGACGGGCGACAGGACATCAGCCGTGGCGTCAGTCTGAGCGAATTGGGCCGCATCCTGATCGAAGCCGGAGCCGTCGACGCAATGAACCTGGACGGCGGCGGGAGTTCGACGTTCGTCGTCGGCCGCGACCGCCTCAACTTGCCGACGGGCTACGACGTGCAACGTGAGGTATTGTCGGCTTTGGTTGCGTTCTGCGAATAGGTCACGCCCGCTCCCATCGCCCGAACACGCCGCACGGCAAGACGCGACCCTCGCGCTCTGCGTTAAGGCCGAGTTCTCCAACGGTCAGGCGACCACCCAAGCCGTCGAGCGTCGATCCCAGCAGGTTGCCGACGACGGCAGGACTCAAACTGGCTGTGTAGGTGTTAAGTAAGAAGAAGCAGGGATCGTCCGAGAGCAGCGCACGGCAATCCTGCAGCAGCGGCCACAAGTGCTGTTCGATCTTCCACATTTCCTTTCCGGCGCCGCGTCCAAAGACGGGGGGGTCGAGCAGGATCGCGTCGTACTGATTGCCTCGGCGTAATTCGCGCTGGACGAACTTGACGCAGTCGTCGACCAAGTAGCGGATCGGCGCATCCGATAGGCCGGACAGTCGCGCGTTGTCGCGGCACCAGTTGACCATGCCTTTAGCCGCGTCGACGTGCGTCACGCTGGCGCCTTCGGATGCGAGTACGACGCTCGCTGCACCCGTGTAGCCGAACAGGTTGAGCACGCGCGCAGGTTTGCCATAGGCGCGCAGTTGGTTGGTCATCCATTGCCAGTTGGCAGCTTGCTCGGGGAATACGCCTGTGTGCTTGAAGCCTGTCGGCTGCACTTTGAGCGTCACGTTTCCCCAACGCATCGTCCACGAATCGGGCAGGTCGCGAGAAAACGACCACTCGCCTCCGCCTGTCCCGCTGCGGTTGTAGAGGCCATCGTAAGGCGACCAGTCTTCGCGGTCCAGGTCCCAGATTACCTGAGGATCGGGGCGGACGAGCGTCACGTCGGTCCAGCGTTCCTTTTTCATGCCGTTCGCAGTTTCGAGAAGCGCGTAATCCGGGCCGGTGTCGGCAACCACGAGGGCGGGGTGATGGTACGGTAACATGGTGTCGGGTTGGTCTGCCTACCCAACGCCCCGCACGCTCCGGCGTGCCCATCCCACTGCTCTTCCGCTCGTATGCCCGAGATTCCCGAACATCGCCGCCCCACTCCTCCGCCGACCGGCCCGACGCCTCCACCGAGCGGCAAGGCGATGTCTCGCACTCAGTCGCGCGTGTTCGTCGTCATTTGCCTGGTACTGATCTTGGGCACCGCCATCTTCTCGGTCGTCTATCTGCGCGACATGGCGATTGCCAACGTCGATCAAATCGAAGCCGACAGTGTGCGCTCAGGCAGCGGCGACGCCGTTCGCGGATTCGGGGTGACCGATGGTTAAGCTGCTCGCCCTGCTCGCGCTACTCCTTCCCGTCGCTACCATCGCCCAGACGACCAACACACCGCCCAACGCGCCCAGTTCAGACGTCGCTGCGCTGATGGGACACTATGGCCCTCCCGAGCGCGAAGCCATCGTGTTCGAACGTAATGGCCGTGCCTACGTCCGCTTCGGCCCGTCCCCGCGCCGACTCGAACCCGTAGGCGCCGACTCGAACGATACCCGCACTTTCTACGTCCGCGACTTGCGTTCGCTCGGCGACACGCTCACGTTCACGATCGCTAGCGGGCGCGCGATGGCGCTCTATGGTCGTGAGCGTATGGGGCGCCGCCCCATCGGCCCTGCGGACGGCGATGTCTTCCGCATCGACCCGGTCCGCCCCGTCGCCCAAATCCTGCGCGAAGCCGCTACCGTCGCTCCTCCCGGCTTCGTGTCGCGCTCGACCGACCACCAACTCGTCGACCTATCGACGATCCCAGGCGTCAAGCTGGACGTGCGTTATGCGACAGACGACAACTTTATGGGCGCCGCGCTCTATCCATTCGAAGGCGCCTACGCCCGCAAGCCCGCTGCCGATGCACTGGCCGCTGCTGCCCGCGCTCTCGCCGCCTACGACATCGGCCTGATCGTTCACGACGCGTACCGTCCGTGGTCGATCACGTGGGCGTTCTGGCAGGCGACCCCCAACAGCCAGAAGCTTTACGTCGCGAACCCCGCCGACGGAAGCCGCCATAACAGAGGCGCGGCCGTAGATGTCGGCCTCTACCGCCTGTCGACCGGTCAACCTGTCGCGCTGCCATCCGACTACGACGAGTTCACCCCGCGCGCTCACCTCGACTACGCAGGCGGGACGTCGGAGCAGCGTTGGTACATGGCCCTGATCCAGCGCGTGATGCGTGCCAAGGGCTTTTCGAGCCTGTCCGCCGAATGGTGGCACTTCGATCTGCGCAACTGGCGCGACTTCCCGGTTCTCAACGTCCAGTTCGAGGAGTTGCGGGCCAGCGCGAACACCAGCCGAAGAGACTAACGGTCAGTTTCCGCCAGGCTTGGCCACTGTCCCTGGCGTCGGATCGGCGCTGCGGTCGTATCCAGCTTGTGCGGGCGTCACAGTGGGATCGTCCATTCGGCCCGTCGCCACGCGCCGACCACCGGTCACGTCAGCCAGTTCAGCCGACGAGGCAGCGGCATCAGTCGGAATCCGAAAGACCCACGTCTCGCCCGGCGCCACCTCAGGTACGGTGTCGCGCACCGTCGTAATACGCTCGCCCCTTGCATTCATCAGGCGAAACGCCACCTGCACGTCGACAAACGCATCGTTCGCCGTGTTCTGGACCGATCCTTCAATGACACGGCTGCTGGGGTCGAGCGCAAAGCTGGTCACTTCGAGTCCCGTCGTCCCGCCTTGAGTTGGATCAGCATAGACGTTGTCGTCCACACGTGCGGTCTGTGCGCTGTCACGCAATGCGGCGTCGTCGGGCGTAGGGTCTGTGTCTTCGGCGCCACCGCCCATCAGGGCGAACGTGACGACGGTCACGATGGCGAATACCGCGATCACGGCGAGAAAGGCGATGCGAATTCCTTTGTTGGGAGTCGACATGGTGGTGATGTTGAATTCGCAAGGCTAACGCCAATGCGCCTTTCGGGGTCGGTCCGGGCAGAAGCGTTACGGTTTGCGGATCGCCTAAAACACAAAGCGCCCTCGACACCGTGAGGCATCGAGGGCGCTTTGTGGTACTGTTGGTCCTTACGACGCAGGCGCGACTTCGGCCGGAGTCGTGGCACCATCGCCCGAGCCCGAGGCTCCTTCGGCGGCCATAACCGCACTCTGGAGGTCGGTCAGTTCCTCGCGCGAGCCGACGATCAGGTTCTTGAACGCACGCTGGCCCGTTCCCGAAGGAATGAGGTGGCCGACGATGACGTTCTCCTTGAGTCCGCCGAGCGGATCGCTCTTGGCGCGGATCGCAGCGTTGGTGAGCACCTTGGTCGTCTCCTGGAACGAAGCGGCCGAGATGAACGAGTCCGTCGACAAGGCGGCACGCGTGATACCGAGCAGTTCGGGCTGACCGATCGCTGGTTCGGCCTCGCGGACCGAAGGCAACGTGCGGCCTTCCTTCTTGTACTCCGCCGACATCTCACGCCAGCGACGGCTGTCGAGCGAGTCGCCAACCCGGAGATCGCTGTCACCCGGCTCCTCGACGACGTACGTGTCGTGGAGCGCGTCGTTCATGTCTTCGAGCGTGAACCGGCTGACCATATCGCTTTCGAGCAGCGTCGTGTCGCCCGGGTTGATGACGCGCACACGGTGCATCATCTGGCGCACGATCACTTCGATGTGCTTGTCGTCGATGCCGACGCCTTGCAGACGGTAAACCGACTGAATCTCGTTCGTCAGATACTCCTGTACCTTACGGGCACCGAGGATCGAGAGGATGTCGTGCGGAGCGACCTGTCCATCGGAGAGCGGGTCTCCAGCGCGGACGTAGTCGTTCTCGTGCACGAGCATGTGCTTGCTCAACTTGACGAGATACGTCTTGGCCGTCGATCCGTCGCCGGACGTGACGATGACTTCCTGCGATCCACGCTTACGTCCGCCGAAGCTGACGACGCCGTCGATTTCGGTGACGACAGCAGGGTCGGTCGGCGTGCGAGCTTCGAACAGCTCGGTAACGCGCGGCAGACCACCGGCGATGTCCTTCGTCTTGGCACTCTGGCGTGGGATCTTGGCGACGATCTGACCAGCTTGGACAGCCTGGCCTTCTTCGACCTGAATGCGCGCCCGAACCGGAAGCGTGAACTCACGTGTGTTGCCCTTGGCGGCTTCGATGACGAGGGCGGGCGTGACGTTGCGTTCGCGCGACTCGATGATGACGCGCTCTTTCAAGCCCGTCTGCTCATCGCTCTCTTCGCGGTACGTCGTGCCTTCGGTCAGGTCGCTGAACCGGATCTTACCGGCAGATTCGGCGAGGATGACCGAGTTGAACGGATCCCACGAGGCAAGGATGCTGCCTTTCTCGAGGTCGCTGCCTTCGCTCGTCATCAGTTCGGCGCCGTACGGGATAACGTAGCGTCCCCGTTCGGTATCGCCTTCTATGATGCGGATTTCGCCCTGGCGCGACAGCACGACTTCGCGCGGTCCGTCGCCGTCGTCGATCGACGCGGTGCGGATGTTCTCGAAACGCACCGTTCCGCTGACTTTCGTCGAGATGGTGCTCTCGGCCGTGAGCAGCGAGGCGGCACCACCGATGTGGAAGGTGCGGAGCGTAAGCTGCGTACCCGGCTCACCGATGGACTGCGCGGCGATGACGCCGACCGCTTCGCCCGGCTCGACGATGCGGCCCGTTCCCAAGTTGAGTCCGTAGCACTGCGAGCAGGCGCCGCGACGCGCTTCGCACGTCAGGACCGAGCGAATGACGACGGTTTCGATACCCGCTTCTTCGACGGCAACCGCCGACACTTCGTTGATCAGTTCGCCCACTTTGAGCAGCACGTCGCCCGTTTCGGGGTGTACCACCTCGTCCAGGCTGATGCGACCAACCAAGCGCTTGGCGAGCGAGTCGACGATTTCGTCGTTCTCGATCAGCGCGCTCATTTCGATACCACGCTGCGTACCGCAATCGTGCTCGTAGATCGTCACGTCCTGCGCCACGTCGACGAGTCGACGCGTCAGGTAACCGGCATCGGCCGTTTTCAAGGCGGTGTCGGCGAGTCCCTTACGGGCACCGTGCGTCGAGATGAAGTACTCGAGGACGGTCAGACCTTCCTTGAAGTTCGAGATGATCGGGTTTTCGATGATCTGCGCGCTCGTTCCGGCTGCCGACTTCTGCGGCTT
>CAXBBB010000124.1:0-6776 GCA_963973615.1 uncultured Rhodothermales bacterium
CTCTTGCTTGGTTGTCGCGGTTTTTTTCTTAAAGTGGGCCATTAGGTGGAAAGATATCTAAGCGGAAGACGGGGCGTAATTAGCCTTCGGGTTGTCCTGGATCAGGTTCGGCGATCGAGATCTGTGCTTTGTACTTCTCACGGATCTCGTTCTCTGCACCCGCTAACTGATCGGTGTAGGCAGCGTATGAAGCGAAGCCCATAGAGCGGGCCTCGTTGTCCCACAACTCACGGTAGGCCATCCAGACTTCGTCGAGCACGTCGATGTAGCTGTTATAAGGCGTCCGGCGGGTGAACTTGAGCGAGACGACCGCCTTGTCCGGGTTATCCGAGTAGTTAGGGTCAGCGCCGTTGTTCGTGACGTGACGGGTAACGGTCGAGCGAATTGAGTTGAGGTTCGTCGGCTCGCCTTCGAGCAGAATATCACCGTTCTCGTTTACGAGAAGTGCCAGCAGGTTGCGGTCGGCGACGGGCGGCGGAACCTCGTCCGGCGTCGGCTTGGGCGGCAGCGTCATGCCGATGCCCGTGTCGACGTCAATCGTCGTAGTGACGAGGAAGAAGATGAGCAGCAGGAACGCGATGTCGGCCATCGACGAAGTCGGGATTTCGACTTCGCGTTTCTTCTTTTTCTTGAGGAGAGCCATAATCAGAGAGAGGGAAAAGACCTGTCGTGACAACGCCCCGGCCTGGGCAGTTCGCACAAGCCGGGGCGCACAATCACGGATGGTTCAGCGAACGATGCCTTTGAGGCTACCACCGACGAGCACGATAGCGCCCAGGCCTACCATCACGAGGACGGTGGTAATGGCGGCTTCGGCCCACGTGCCCATCACGAAGTAGAGCACGACGGCGATGAGCGCGGGAAGGGCGACGCTGATGAGTGTGGTCGGTTGGATCTTGCCAGCCGCGAGGTTCTTGATGCCGAACAGAGCGATCACCAAAAGCCCCAGCAGCGTAATGCCGACTGCAACCCAGATGCCGATGACGGCGAGTTGGGATTCCATAGGAACGGGGTGTTAAAGGGTGATCAGATTAGGCGTTGCGGACGGTCGTCGCGTCGCCGGTGTTGTCGACGACGACAGGAGCAGCGGCAGGCGTGAGCGGACGGCCCGAACGCATGTGCAGCAGCGAGTCGATCAGTTCGATCGAGGCTTCTTCCATGTCGACCACGATGCGGTCGATTTTCGAGACGCAGTAGTTGTAGAAGAACTGCAGGATCAGCGCGACGATGAGGCCGAAGACCGTCGTCAAGAGCGCGACCTTGATACCACCAACCACGAGCGACGGCGAGATGTCACCGGCGCTTTCGATCGAGTCAAACGCCTCGACCATGCCAACGACCGTTCCGAGGAAGCCGAACATCGGGGCAATCGTGATAAAGAGCGAGAGCCAGATGATGCCGCGCTCCAGGAAGCTCATTTCGATCGAGCCGTAGCTGACAATGGCTTTCTCGACGCCTTCGATACCTTCGTCGGAGCGGAGCAGGCCAGCCTGGAAGACCGAGGCGACGCGTGTTGGCGCAGACTTCTTCGGCAGCAGGAACGCCACCTTCTTCGAGAGCACGCTTGACGTTGACGAGGAACTTGCGCGTGTTGATGTCCGCGCGGTTGAGCGTGATCAGGCGCTCGAATGCTACAGCGAGGCCGAGGATGAGACAGATCAAGATCGGCCACATCCAGATGCCGCCCTCATTGAAACGGTCGACGAAAATGTTGATGATGTTGCCACCATCGTCGCCAGCGGCGTCCAACGCTTCCTGAGGAAGCAGCATCAGGGTCGAGAGCAGGGTCATGTTGAGGGATCCTCCAGCGAGGAGATGTGGGTGGGTGATACGAAGGCGAATCTGCGTGGGGCAGATTGCGGAAAGTAGGAGCGGCTAAGAGCGCGTTCGGTGATAAGGATACCGCACAACCTGTTCGTTTGTCAACGAAAGATGTAGCGCGACCTCTTGTATCAGACCATTCACGCACCCAAGAGTTGCTCTCGGTGCCTCAGACATTCCATCCGTCTATCTTAGAAACTCGCCCTCAACTCCCCCTCCCAGCTTGCGCGCACTCGCTACTCTGCTCTTTTTAATCGTCGCGCTTGCAGCGACTCTGGCCGGTACCAGTCTCTTCTTAAACACAGGCAGTCACGAAATAGAGCGCGCCGATATCGTCGGGCTTACTGCAGAAGCTACCGTCACTCCAGCGACCGACGCCGCTGCTGCGCTGATTGAAGCATCAACCGATGCCGACTTTTGGCGCGCGCTGGGCTTCGCTCATGGCTCAGAAGATGCGTGGACCCCTTTAGCACTGCGGCAACTGGGCCTAGCGTCGGTATCTCAATGGGGTGGATCGAACGCCGCTGGTCTGGACTTGCACGCGGCAACTGCCGAACTCGAACGCGTGGGGCGCGACACCTATGATGCTCTGGACGAAGCGGAGCATGAGCGACTCCAAGCCTATGCGGACGGTCTGGACGCTGCCCTTCGAGCCACGTTCGACTCGGGCGAACTGAGCGCCGTCGTTGGCATGCCAGCCACATGGGAGCCCTGGCATAGCGTTCTTGTGGCGCAGGTGGTTGCCTTTGCCGCATCGCCTCTGCGGGTAGACTCTCTCGTTCTCGCCGACTCGACACAAGACGTGTTCGCCGATGCCCACCGCGCATTCCGCGAGGCGGCTGCGCTGTACTCGTTCGATGGAAGCGCCACGTTTTCGCTTCCCGACTCGACTTACCGGTGGAATGTGTTGCGGTGGGGCATTGGCGCTGCAGCTCGCTCTCCCCTTCACCTGAGCGGACAAGTTGCCGGGGCAGACACCACGTGGAGAGTCACCTTGATGGGCACACCGATGGAACTCGCGCAGTGGACGAACGAGGGCGGATGGGCTGAAATGCCCGATCCATCCCCCGTCTCGATCCGCCGCACGACGCCAGCCGACACCTTCCAGATCAGCGATCACCGCATCCAATTCGACGATGATCTGGAAATCGGTTTTCGTACGGGGAGCGCACTGGGGAGTCGGCTACTGGTCCCATCGTCGCTCGTGCTCGAGTGGAGACCGCTCGACGAACCTGCCCTCAGCTTCACGGGGGAGGCCGTCCTAAACGCACGACGCGTCGAGTGGAGTGGGAGAACAATCCCGATAGCATCGCCCTCCGACTCCGTACGGGTAGCGCTCGCAACATCGGCTGATTCACTGGGCGGCTCGGGCGTCGATGGGTACTACCGCGTCCCACCCCTTAGTGGCCCAGCTCTCCAGGTTGCACGAGGGGCCGCGGCTCGAATCGACACCAGCCTGCTCAAAACAGATCTACTCCGGGAGTCGGCAGCTATTCTCAAAGGATGGGATGGACTGTTCGACGTTCACAGCGTCGGCGCCACCCTCTACGATGCATGGCTGGGGCGGCCTTCAGCAATCATACCTGACACCTCGGGCTTTTTTGCGAGTGCACGCATCACTGCCGATTTCACCCGCGCCGTTGCGCGTTTGGCTCGCTCGCAGGGTGCTACGACCGAAGCCTGGCGTTGGGGCGACGTTCACCAGCGCACACTCAGCCTTCCCCTCGCCGCGGCCACCCTGCAGGCTGGGAAAGGCAGCATCACATCCCCTGGGTATGGGTACCCCACTGCGCTCTCCTATCAGCGACGAACCGAATCGGACACGCTCAGCTCGCTCACCACGTTCGCCCTGGCATGGCGCGGCGAAGGCGTCCGCATTGCGTCGCTGCGCTTCACACCTGAGCGGATGTTTGATCACGAACGGCGGCGCTACAACGTACCACGCTTTCGCATGCTATCTTGGGCCACGCCGATCACCCTCTCTCCTGAATGACCCAAATCGCTGTCGGCATCGACGCCGGAGGAACGAAGACGTTAGTTCGGTGGCGCCGAGAGGATGGGAGTGTGCAAGACATCCTGCTCGACGGAGCGAATGTGCAACGCAACGGGGTCGATGAATCGGCCCGGGTGCTTGCTGAGGCGATCCAACGGGTCGCCGCTCGGAGTCAGAGCAACCGCTTGCACATCGTGGCAGGCGTGGCGGGCGCTGGCCGCAGCGTGGACCAAAAGCTGCTGCGCGATGCCACCCTCGCTCTGCTGCCCAACCGCATCCAGCCGGCGCTCTACGTGACCCATGATGCCGACATCGCGCTCACAGGTGCACACGGCGGCGCTCCGGGCGGATTGCTGCTCGCAGGCACTGGGAGCATTGCGCTGATGCGCGACGAACAAGGAGAAATCCACCGCGCTGGAGGCTGGGGCTACCTGCTGGGCGACGAGGCAAGCGGCACTCGACTGGGCCTGGCCGCGTTGCAGATCGCGCTCCATACGCTCGACGGAGGTCGTCACTCGTGTCTCGTTGATATGCTTCGGGAGCAGTACGACATGGATGCAAGCGAGACCATCGTTCGCCGCGTGTATCGCGAAAAGTGGCCCGTTCAGAAAGCCGCTCCCCTGCTGCTCCGAGCAGTCGAACAAGGAGACGTGCCATCGCGCGAAGCACTCGAACGCCAGACGCGCACGCTCGCACGTCAGGCGCAGCTAACGGCTCTGAAAGCCAATCTTGAAACGCCTACCATTGCATTCGCCGGTGGACTATGCGAATCTGCGACCTACCGAACCGTCCTCGGTGAGGCTGTCACCGCTCTCATTCCCGGTTGTACCCTGACGCTCCCCGACGCCCCTCCCGCCGACGGGGCGCTGCTCATGGCGGAGAAGATGATCGGCTTAGCCCCCACCCCATTCGCCCAACGAGCATCCCCGATCCCGACGACAGCGTTGCATAGCGCAATCAGAGGCCTTCGCCTTGCCTCCTCGGTTGTCAACGACCGCTCAGCGACGGTGCCACGCCCCAGCAGCTCAGATCGCATGACACCGGCGAGTAGTCCGTCACTGAGCGGAGGTGTCCACCACTGCCCATTCGTCCTATAGAGCAGAGTGTGGATCGACGTCTCGGTAATCTTGCCGGATAGCGAGCGGATCAAGACGCAATCGACTCCTCGACTCCGGGCCTCTGTTGCTGCTTCGTCGTACAGTTTGCGCTGCGTATTCTTGACTTGCAATAACGGATTAGATGTATCTCTGACCGTTCGGCTCAAGGCGACTGTACGCGTGGCATCTCGTTCAGGGAGAGGCCGGGTGCTCCACTGAACAGCTCCTTGGGCGTCGATCTGGGCACGAAGGACGGAGTCGATCATTCCCGCAGCACGCGCAGTCGCCTCTGCTTTCCAGTCGGAGGCTATATAGCCGAGTAGGTCAGCACTTTGATGATACCGACGAGCATGCGCATCCAGCAGCGGGATCCGACCGCTGACGACGCGCATCGTTTCAATCAGCGAAGGGTGCGACATCGGTAAGAAAGCGAGATTTGAGCAAGCATTCGGCGTACTCATCAGCAGCTACAGAGTCCCAAACGACCCCACTTCCGACGCCCATAGTCAACTGGTTCGCTTGGGCAACGAAGGTGCGGATGGCGACGCTGAACACATTGCGTCCATCAGGCGCGAGCATACCGATCGCACCGCAATACGGACCACGCGCGCGACCTTCGATCTCGGCGATTCGCTGCATCGCACGTCGCTTCGGCGCACCTGTTACACTTCCGCACGGAAACAGGGCTGCGAACAACTCGGGAGCTCCCATGCCCGACTTCAAGGTCGCCTCGACCGTCGACGTCATCTGCATCACCGTAGGATGCTGCTCCACCTCAAACAGCGACGGCACGCGCACACTTCCGGCGACAGCAACACGCGACAGATCGTTGCGAAGTAGGTCGACGATCATCAGATTTTCGGCGCGGTTCTTTGCATCGCCAGTTAGTCCAGCAGGATCAGCGCCGGGCGGCAACGTGCCCTTCATCGGACGCGTCCATATGCGATCGCCGGAGGTGCGGAAGAACAACTCAGGGGAAAGGCTGCCCAGCGCCCCCCCCTCCCACGTCATGAAGGCGCCAAACGCCACGGGCTGACGAGCCCGCGCGTTCTGATAGAGGCTCCACGCCTGTCCTATCGGTACATCCGCGACGAGAGGAAACGTGAGGTTGATCTGATAGACGTCACCCTCATGAATCAGAGAGCGGACGCGTTGGTGAGCATCGGCGTGCTGCTCCCGCGTCCAGAGCGGACGAATCACAAGGGGTGGAGCGGATGGAGCGATGAAGGCAGACTCCGCGCTAGGCTCCTTATAGACTCCCAGCGCCACCAGCGGAACACCAATCTGAGGCGCGCACGTCGGCAAGTCCCAAGCACGCGCTGCTTCATACCCAACGAAACCACCGACCCAGAACCCACGCCGACGCCAGTCCTCGGCTCGCTCGAGCAAACCGATCACATCGGACGGGTCATCCGTCTGCAACCAGTCGACCGGATCGCGGAACCACGGCGGAAGCGCGCGCTCAGGGTCTGACGGGTGCCGGGATGCTGTGTCGAGGTGGAGCGTCCCAGGCGCGAACCGCTGCGCGGACTTACCGTCCACCGAGCAGGCCGCCTAAGAGTCCCGACCCACCCAGGGCGGCACCGATGCTGCCGATTTCGCCTGCGATGGAGCCGTCGCCGTCGCGGTCGAGCAGGTCCATCAGGCCGCCCTTTGCCATTCCCGGTGTGTTACGCTCCATCTGGTGCTGCTCCTGCTCCAACTCGCGCGCCAGCCCCTCTGCGTCAAGGCCTGCCTGCTGCTTGCGCTTGGCCAGTGCAGACATCACGATAGGCGCAAGGATCATGAGCAATTTTCCGACTTTGGCCGCGTCTAACCCAGACGCTTTGCCCACTCCTTGCTCTACGGCGCCCCGCTTCCCGCCT
>CAXBBB010000125.1:0-6748 GCA_963973615.1 uncultured Rhodothermales bacterium
GACCCCCATCGGCTTCCTACGCCTCGATGTCGGCTACAAAGTCAACCCCGCCGAGTCGGACGTGTACTCCGCCGAAGACCTCTACCGCAAGCGGTTCCTGGGCGAAGATCCCAGAGCCAGCCTGTGGCGCCGCTTCGCGCTTCACCTGAGCATCGGGCAGGCGTTTTAACTGCCTTCCGACTTCGTCCGTTCTGCGCGTAACCGACTGTCTCTTTAACGCCTACGGCACAACGCGCCGCGCGAGATCGACCGATCTTGCTGTTCTCTCCTGACCGACCCTTCATCCCACCCAATGGAGCCTGACCGCCCCATCCTGCCACCCGACGCCGACGCGCCCTCAGAGGACGCGCCGCGCGCCAAGCCCAAGCGTTCGGCTCTGGGTTGGATCGGACGCATCGTGGGCGGATTGCTGCTGCTGATCGTGGTCGTAGTGGGCGGAGTGCTGGTGTGGCTGCAGACGCCCATCGGCGCCGAGAAGACGCTCAACTACCTCGCCGACCAGTTCAACCCGTACGAAGACGCCACCCTCGACGTCGAGAGCGTGAGCGGCAACTGGCTTTCCAACCTGTCGCTGTATGGCCTTCGGCTAACGCGCGAGGATGGGTCGTCGATGGCGCAGATCGACTCGCTCGAACTGGCCTACAACCTGCTGGCGATTCCAAAAGGCCGCCTGCACCTGCGCGACGTACTTCTCAGAGGCGCGACCCTCGACATCCGCGAGGGTGCGGACCAGACGTTCGACATCGCGCTGCCGTTTCTGCCCGATACGCTCGCCGCCGACACGTCGCAAGGAGGCCTGATCATCCAGGTCGACCACGCCGACGTGAAGAGGACGCGGGCCGACATCACATTTTACACCCCACCTCCGTCCGCAGACTCGACGCTGACGCTCTCGGACGTGACGCTCTTGGCGGATGACTTCCTTCTGGACGAAGAACTGGTGTTCGAGGTCGACACGCTGGCGCTCGCCTATGCCCTTCCACGCAATCAAGGCACCGGCCAGATCGACGCCGGAGCGAGCCTCGCCGACAACCTGCTCTCCCTTCGGAGCCTGCGGCTGGTCTCTGACGCATCCGACCTGTTCGCCCAAGGCACCGTTCGACTACCCGACCCAGGCGGCGCCGATGCGAACGACGGCGACGAAGACTCCAACATCCTACGCGACCTCGACTTCACGATCCGCGCTCAGCCGCTGGCGTTCCGCGACCTGTCGCTCTTCCTGCCAGACCTGGATCCGTCGCGCTCGATCTCGGTCGCTGGTGACGTGCGTGGAGATCTGGACGAGCTGATCGTAGAACTCGAGGGACAGCTTTCGGATGGGGCGACGTTTGCCGCGAGCGGTTCGATTGCACCGCCCAATCAGGGCGATCAGGTCGCGTTCGTACTCGGCGGAAGCGTCCGACGCTTCGACCTGGGCTTCTTCGGAAAGGCGGGCGAACCGTCTCCGGGCATCGTGAGCGGTACGTTCGAGACCGACTTGGAAGGCGCCACGCTCGAAACCATCGGCGGGACGGCGCAGGTACGCCTGTTCAATACGCGCGTCTCGGGCTTCGACCTCGACCGCACGCGCCTGGATGTGCGCGCCAACGACGGCACGTTCCGACTCGACTTGGCGACCGGCACACGCGGCGCAACGCTGGCGACGACCGGTACCGTCCGCCCCTTCGCCGACACGCCGACGTATGACCTGCGCGGATCGTTCTCGGACCTCGACCTGGCTGCCTTCACCGACGGTCAGCAGTCGAGCGATCTCAACGGCACGTTCCAACTCGACGGAAGCGGCTTCGACCTGGAAACCATCCGTGCCGATGTGGGCCTGAACCTCGCCGACGCCCGCGTCAACAACTACACGATCCGCAGCGCCGACCGAAGGCGGTCTGCGCGCCGATTTGTCCGCCGATCTCAGTGGCGAAGTGCTGTCGTATCGCGTTACCGAGGGCGTGCTGACAGGCCTCGACGTGGCCGCTCTGATCGGCGACACGACCAACAGCCGCGTCAACGCGCGCTTCCAACTGACCGGAAGAGGGACCGATGTGCGCACGATGACACTCGACGCGACGGCGAGGCTCGACGACACGGTCTGGGGCACCTACGTCGTCGATACCGCCGACGTGGACGCCACTCTCCGCCGAGGCCGACTCGACGCCGACGTGGACGCCGACTTGGAAGGCGGCAGCTTCGACCTGGTGCTCTCGGCACGTCCGTTCGTCGATCCGTTGACCTACCAAATTGACAGCGGATCGTTTGCCAACGTGAATCTGGGGCGCCTGCTCAACAACCCCGATCTCACGTCTGACCTGACCGGCACGATCTCGGCAACCGGAACGGGCCTCAATCCCGAAACGCTGGCACTCGACGCGCGCATCACACTGACCGACTCGCGCCTGAACGGGCAGCAGATCGACGCGGCCAACGGCGTGATCGCCGCGCGCTCGGGCGATTTCGATTATGATCTGGCACTGCAGACGCCCGAAGGCCAGACGCAGTTTGCCGGCAGCCTGAGTCTGCGCGGTGGCGAAGTAGCGCTTGAACTGCGCGAAAGCACGTTCGCTGGACTCAACCTGGGCGCGCTACTCGGCTTAGGCTTCTCGACCAACCTGAACGGCAGCGGTACGCTCATCATCCGAGGCACCGACCCCCAGACGATGACCGCCATCGCCGACCTGCAACTGACGCGATCGCGCATCAACACGTCGATCATTCCCGTGGGCTCGCTCGACGCCACGCTCCGAGATGGGTTCGCCGACGTGAGTGCCCGCCTCGGATTGGTTCAAGGCGTGATTGCCGTTAACGCCGAAGGCCGCTTCTTCGACGCCGTCCCGACCTACCGCGCCGACGGCATTCTGTCGAACGTCAACGTGACGCAACTGGCTGGACTCGACTCCATCGACGCCGCACTGGACGTGCGCTTCGACGTGGAGGGGGAAGGCATCGATCCCCAAACGATGCGCGCCAGCCTGACAGTCGTCGGCGATACGTCGCGCTACGAAACTGTCGACGTGTATGGTATCGACGCGCGCGCGCACATCGCCGGAGGCATCATAACCGTCGACGCGCTCCAACTCGAATCCAACGCTGCCGACCTCGCAGGCCAGGGCACGATTGCCGCGTTCGACACGCTAGGCGCAGTTTCGGACTTCGAACTGGCTGCTCAACTGCGCAGCGTCGATCCCATCCGCCCGTTCCTTCCTGACGTGCCACTGAGCGTCGAGAGCGGCCAGATTACGGCTAGCATTACGGGGCCACGTGGCGCGCTCCTCGTCGAGGCGCAAGGGTCGGTAGCAAGCGCCGTTTACGATGCCTATCGCGCCGGAGGGGTGAGCGGAGACGTGGCCGTCGTGCTCAACAGCGACTTCGGCATCCAGAGCGCGCGCGCCGACGCCGACATCGGCTACTTCTCGATGCCCAACCTCATCCTGAGGAGAACGGATCTCGAAGTCGACTACGACGGGCAGGAGATCGTCTTCGACACCGAAGTCGAGGCCGACGATCGCCGCGATGCGCGTCTTGCCGGTGTACTCGACCTGCGCCCGGAATCGCAACTCGTCCGGCTCGACTCGCTCAATATGCGGTTCGACAGTGAGCGCTTCCGCCTGCTGCTGCCCGCCACAATCAGCTACGGCGACGGCTACCGCATCAGCAACTTTCTGCTCGTGAGCGAGGACCAGCAGGTCGCCATCGACGGCGTCATCGACCCGCGCGGCGAGCAGAACTTGGTAGCCACGTTCGACGGGCTGCGGCTCGACGGCTTCACCGACCTGTTCGGCTACGGCGCAGTCGGTGGCACGCTCAATGGCTTCGTCGACCTGACCGGCCCGGCCTTCGCGCCTGTCTTGAGCGGAGCGCTCGACCTGGACCTGGTCTCGCGTGGCGAGGCCGTCGGTACGCTTGATTTCCAACTGAACTACGATGACCTGCGCTTGGCCGCCGACGCGACGTTCACCCATGACGACGGCTCGACGCTGCTGCTGACGGGGTACGCGCCTATCGACCTGCGGCTCGACAAGCCCCACCCCACGGGACCGGACGCGGGCGGCGTCGACTTCCAGATCGTCGCGGACTCGTTCTCGGTCGGCTGGATCACGCCGTTCCTACCGGCCCGCGTCGTGACCGACTTCAGCGGCAAGCTGACGACTCCTGAACAGATCACCGTTCGAGGCACGTTCGCCGATCCGATTTTGGGGGGCGGCGCTACGCTCATCGACGGCCGCATCGGTCTGGTCGCCACCGACCTGACCTACGACGCCATCACCGCCGACTTGGTGCTCGAAGGCAATAGCATCAACGTCCGCAAGCTGTCGATGCGCTCGGGCGGCGGCACGGCCGAAGCCGATGGCACCTTGCAGTTCGAAAAACTGAGCGTAGGCGACCTGGACCTGACCGTCTACGCCAACGACTTTCTCGCTATCGATAACGACCAGTTTCGCTTCGTCGCCGACGCTGCCCTGGACGTCGAGGGCACGACGCTGGCCCCCACTATCCGCGGCGACGCGACGGTCATATCGGGCGACGTACACCTCGACGGTGGAACGCAGTTCGAGACCATCGCACTCACCGACGAGGATATCCTCAACGTCGAGTCTACGTTTGGCATCCGCGTAGAAACCGCCGATACGACGACCAACAAGATCATCGACCGGCTGTCGCTCGACATGGACATCACGCTCGATCGCGACAACTGGATTCGGCAAGAGAGCAGCCCGCAAATCGACATCCAGTTTAGCGGTGACATCCAGGCGTCTAAGCGCCCCGGATCGGAGTTCAACCTGTTCGGCACCATCGACATCATTCCCGAGCGCTCGCGCATCGTCCAGTTCGGGCGCAAGTTCCAGATCACGGGCGGCACGCTCGACTTCAACGGACTAATCCTAGAGACCAACCTCAACCTGGATGCCGAGTTTACCGTGTACAAGCCCAGCACACGAGAGCGCATCGCATCTATCACGCTCGGCGTGCGAGGGCGCTTGAACGCGCTCAACGAGCCGGATGCGATCACGCTCGGGTCCGAACCCCAGATGGAAACCGCCGATATCATCAGTTACATCGCAACGGGACGCCCCGCCAATCAAAGCCTCGCGATCGGAGGCGGCTCCGGCGGTGGAGGCTTGACTGAGCAAGGCTTTGGGCTCGCGCTTGGGCAAGTTGCCAGTGCCGTTCAGGGTGCAGCAAGCCGCGGTATCGGGCTGGACGTGATCGAAATCGAGCAGGACGGTGTGCGCGGTACGCGACTCACGGCGGGCAAGTATCTTAACCGTCGGTTCTTCGCGAGTTACTCTCAGCCGATTACCTACGGCAATACCAACGAGGAGGGCAACTCGGGCGCTTCGCAGCAGCCCACCATCACCATCGAGTACGAACTGTCTGACTGGCTGCTCGCTCGCCTACTCTACGACCGCGCCATCTTCCGCCTCAACTTCCAGACGGAAACCTCTTTCTAGCCGCTCATGGGATTTCGCTCGACGCCTGGCGCCACCAACTCGTTCTTCAACCAACTGCTCATCCGTACGGGCGAGTTGGCGATGTTTGCGGGACGTTTTTTCGCGCGCTTCTGGCGTCGCCCCTTCGAGGTCAAGGAGCTGTTTCGACAGATGGACGAGGCGGGTACCAAGAGCTTTTTGCTCACGGCCGTGACGGGCTTTTCGATCGGGATCGTGCTGGCGCTGCAGAGCCGAGGCACGCTCGCCCGGTTCGGCGCCGAGGCGGTCTTGCCCAACATGCTCGTCCTGTCCATCTTCAAGGAGATCGGCCCGATCATCACGTCGCTCGTTCTCGCCGGACGCCTGGGCGCAGGCTTCGGAGCCGAAGTCGGCTCGATGAAGGTGACTGAGCAGATCGAAGCGCTCGAAGTAGCCGCCCTCAAGCCGTTCAATTACCTCGTCGTCACGCGCGTGCTGGCGTGCGTGATCATGTTTCCGATCCTGACGATCTGGACCGACTGCATCGCCATCTTCGGCGGCTATCTGGAGAGCGTCGTCGCCGTCGACGTGGACTACCGCGTCTTCCTCTACTCCGCGTTCGAGACGATCCGCCTCACCGACCTGATCGTCGACACGATGAAGACGAGCGTCTTCGGATTTATCGTCGGCATCGTCTCGTGCTACCTGGGCTACACCGTTCGGGGCGGCACGCGCGAGGTCGGGCAGGCAGCGATGCAGTCGGTCGTGATCTCGTCGCTCCTGATCCTCATCGCCGACGTGCTCATCGTCCAGCTCTCGATCACCCTTTTCGGCGACATATCGGGATGATGATGAACCAAACGATTTGGATGGACGAACGTGTGTTCTGCGCGATGCCCACTCAGTTTGGGACGGGTCAGAATCGAGATCTGACCTGGGAAGCCTTTGTGGATCCCTGCCTTCGCAGGGATGACAGTCGAAGAGTGGGTAATAACCAGATAGGTAGGGAGAATGCGCGCGCTCCGGGTTTCGGCCTCAGACGTTTCGGCGATAAAGATGCGAAGCGAAGAGAGCGCCCGAAATCGTCCTGTTTGAGCGAGCTTGCGAGCGAGTTTGGACGATTTCAGCGAACGGAACGTAGCGTCCGCCGGAACGACGTAAGACTTGAATTTTTGCTTCTTTTGGGTCAAGCCAAAAGAAGGCACGCGCAACGACCACACGCACACGTCGCGCGCAAGACGGCCCACACGCCTCCGCCATCCGCCCATGTCTAACAAGTCTCCTTACGGCGGCTCTCCCCCGCCCGTCGCCACGCCACAAGGTCGCCCGCCCGCCTTTCCTATCGGCAGCGG
>CAXBBB010000126.1:0-6691 GCA_963973615.1 uncultured Rhodothermales bacterium
CCCGCTGACGAGCCTACGATCCGCGACATCGACGGCATCGGCAAAGGCACGGCCGCCAAGCTGGCCGCGATGGGCATCGAGACGCTCGAGCAGCTCGCCGACGGTGACGCCGAAGCGATCGCCGAAGCCGTCAAGCAGCCCGTCGAGAAGGCGCGTAACTGGGTGCGTGACGCCCGCGTGATCACTGGCTAATCCGATGTCGAGTCTGTCTTATCGCCTTCGCTCCTGGTGGATCGCCGTACGGTTCGCCGCGCTCGATCCCGCGCCCTGGCTGCTCGGCTCTAGCCTGATCCTGATCGTGTGGGGCGTGGCGGTGCTGGTGATGGGCGAAACGGCGAAGATGTCGATGTACGATACTCTGGACACGCTTCCGCTGGTCGTCCAGGGCGCCGGAGCGGTCGGACTGGGAGCGTTCGGGCTGATCGCTACGTCACTCGCACCTCGCCGGACGTTCGTGCTGGCGGCGTGGCTGATCATGCTGGTGTGGCTGTGGATCGGGACGGCGTTCGCCGTCGAACTGGGCGTATCGACGGCATTCGTGTACTTCGGCCTGGCAGGCTTCGACCTGTGGGCGATTTACCGAGCGCGGATCATGCGCCAGGCCATCTGTGCCAAGCCATCGGCACGTCATGCTTGAGTTGATCGACGCCGACCTGGTCAAAATCATCACGCCGTTCGTGCTCGCCATTTTGGGCTACGCGGCCGCGATCGTCAAGGCGCGGCTGCGCAAAACCGAGACGCTCGGAGCCTTTACCGAAACGCAGCTCAAACTGCTGATCGAGCAGCAACGGCTGGAGATCCAGAGACTGAGCGAGGTCAACGAGCGGCAGGGCCGCATCATTTCCGAGTTGCGGATGACGAACTCTCCCCGCGCCAATTCATCACCACCTCCAACACCACTCGCATGAATCCTATCCTCGACATCGTCGGCGGCATCGCCGGAAAGGTGCTCGACCGCGTGCTGCCCGACCCGGCGGTTCGCGAAGAGGCAAAGCTGGAGCTTGCGCGCATGGCGCAGGCCGGTGAACTGGCCGAACTGGAAGCCGAACTCAGGCGAGAGGAGCTATCGGTCGAGACCGAGCGCGTCCACCAGGCCGACCGCGACAGCGCTCGACAGCGGGAAGTCGACACCAAAGACTGGACCCCGCGCGTGCTGGCTTTCGGCATCGTCGGGGCGTTTACGCTGAGCATGGTAGCGGTCTACTTCTTCGAAGTGCCGCAAGGCAGCCTGAGAAGCGCCGACATGCTCTTCGGCGCGCTGATCGCATCGCTCTCCCAGGTGCTCGGCTACTACTTCGGAAGCTCGACCGGATCGGCCAACAAGCAGCGCGCCATCGAGCGCGAACTGAATGAGCGGCGCGGCGGAGAAATCCAGCGCGTGCCGCCGATTCCTCCCATCCGCCCTATCCCCGCACTCCGTTGAGCAAACCCGTCGTAGTCAAAACGCCCGGCCTGGGCACGATCACGTTCGCGCCCGGCGAGCCGATTCCGCCCCACCTGGTCGAACTGGCCCGCAAGCAGAACCCGCACTATTCACCGCGCCTGGTAGACGCCCCTCCAAAGGTCGAAGCCTCCACCCGCCGCACCTCCAAGAAAGAATCCAATGGCTAAGGTCAATCTCACAACGGGCAAGAATGCCTTTCAGGGCGGATCGTCCGCGCTCGACTTCGGGCTGACGGCGGCGCAGGCCCAGTCCGTGCTCGCCGACGAAGCGGCCGTGATCGCGTGGTACCTGCTCTCACGCCTCGAGGGCGGAGAGATGGGCGAAAACGTCGAGGTCAGCGAAGTCAAAGACGAGTCCGGCGAGATCGTGACCGTGTTCAGCCGCGATCAGGAGTTCGAGATCGGACAGACTTCGCTGCTGACGGACGATCAGACGATGCTGGTGCTGGACAACCTCGCCGAGAGCGGCGACTTCTATCCGGCCCGGTACCCGCTCCCGGCTGGCGTCGACGTCGACGGAAACGAGCTACACCAGTTGTGGTACTTCCCGAACGCCAAGGTCGTCAAGCAGCAGTGGCGCATGGCCGTGGCCAACAACGAGACGCGCAAGCGGCCGTTCACGGTCAAGGCGTACCGCCGCAATGGCGATCCGCTCTACGTCGTCGCGACCGTCCGTCTGGACGACCAGGACAACTGGCCCGCCGCGCTCGCCGACGCCAAGGACAGCGTATTCGCCGCCGCCTGATGGACACGACGCACACCACATCACTGCGGCGCATCACCGTCGGCCAGGCCAAGCGCTTCTACGCGTTGCTGCGCGAACTCGGCCTTCTCCCCGACCAGGAGCAGGCCGAGGCGGCAGCCGCCGAGACCGGGCCGTCGGTCGGTCCGCGCAAGCTCTCCGACGTGGCCACGACCCAGACCGACGTCGACGGCGGCGTGCAGCTCTCGATCGACACGGGCAAGTTGATCGCGCTCCTGTTCGAGGACGGGCGCATCGGCGAGCTTGCGGCCATCGTCTACAACCGCCCGCCGTTCGACACCGAAATCGACGGTATTGATCTCGGACAACTCGCCGAGGACCTGATCCCTTTCGGAGTGGAGTCGCAGCTGCTTACGGGCAATCTGCTCGCCTCCGCCGCCAGCTGGGCCTGAGCGGCGGGGCGGGCGGCGCGTCGTATCCGTTCGACGTGTCGCTGTGGCTCCTGGTCGGGGCATTCGGCCGGTCCGGTCTGGCGAGCGCTGCCGAGGCCGAGGCGATGTCCCTCGAAGACGCCCTTTCCTACAACGTGACGCTCCACCGGCACGCCGAAGACGAGCGGATCGCCTACGAGAAACAGGCCAAGCGCCGACGCTGACGCTTACCAGCGATTGATCCTCCCCACCATGTCCACCATCGATCCCATCGTCATCCAGATCGGTCTGAACGTGCAGCAGGCACGTCAGGCCGCGACGCAGATGGGACAGGTGGCGCAGACGGCGGCATCGCGCATACGCGACGAGGTAGCCAAGGGCGAGCGGGCGGCTCAGCAGCAGACGCTGGCCGTGACGAAGAACCTGTTCGACAAGCGGCGCCAGATCGCGGTGCAGGCCATCGGCGACGAGACCGAGCGCGCCGTCGCCGGGATCAAGTTGCGCTACGACTTGGAGCTTGAGTCGATCAAGCGGTTGCTGCGTGCGCGCCGGGAGTCGGGTGAGATCACGGCCAAGCAGTTCGAGGCGCAGTTGCGCGACTTCCAACAGGGCCTCGCCGCCGTACGTGACCGCAACGTCGGTGCGGCGACGGAGAAGGGCGCTAAGGGCATCGACCGTGTCGGGCAGGCAAGCCAGCGCGCAAACCTGTTCCTGGTCGATTTTGGCCGTACGATCAACGACTTGCCCTTCGGCATCATCGGCATCGCCAACAACCTCGATCCGCTGATCTTGGGCTATCAGCGGCTCAAGGTGGAGGCGAAAGAGTTGACCGCCGAGACGGGCAAACAGGTCGGTGTGAGCAAGCTGCTCTTCAACCAACTCAAAGGCCCGGCAGGTCTGGCCGTCGGGCTGAACGTCGTCGCATCTTCTGCTATCGTATTAGGTCCGGTCCTGGCGAAGCTCTTTTCAGAGGGGGCCGAAGAAGCGAAAAAGCTCAAAGAGCAGGTTCGCGAGGTGCTCGACGATCTGTTGACGATCAACCAGACGAAGATCAGCTTCAATCTGGATGCCGATCAGGCGCGTGATGTACTCAAGGCATTTGAGGCAGACCTAGCCGACACCAACCGTCGACTGCGCGAGGACGACTTAGCTCAGCAGCGTAATAGACCGGGAAGTGGCGGGCTTGCCGGCAACGTGGGCGCCGACATCGCGGCGGCTGTGGCCGAAGAGGAAGGGCGTACGCTCGTTGCTTTGAGCGAGGACCAAAGGCGGCAAACTGAACTCCAGAAGGAAGAACAGCAAGCCATCGTCGCCGAACTCAAAGAGCAAGTCAAGCTCGCCGAGCGCTACGCTAGTTTTACAAACACGCTGCAAGCTGGTGGACTTGTAGGCGAAACCGAAGAGCAGCAGCGGGCACGCGAGGAAGCCGAACGCGAGGCTGAGCGGCTGCGCAAGAAAGCGATCGCTGACCGAGAGCGGTTGGCCGAGCAGGTCAACGGAATCGTCGCCCAGGCCGACATCGACCGCATCGCAGACGCTCAGGCGCGCGAACTGGCCGCGCTCGACCGCACCTATCAGGAAACGATCGCCAACGCCAACCGCGTCGGAGCCGAGACAGCGGGAATCGAGGAGGTGTATCAGCGCCAGCGCACCGAGATTCAGGCCCGCTACGTCGCCGAAGTGATCGAAAAGCGTGTCCAGTTGGAAGACGCTCAGGCCGCTTTGATCGAGCGTAGGGCCGAACTCGAGGGCCAGACCGAGCAGGCCACGTTGCAGGCGCGCATCGACCGGACGCGTCAGCTACTGGCCATCGAGCAGCTATCGGCGGAGCAGCGTCTTGAGTTGGAAGAGCGTCTTGAGGGCGAAGTACTCGACCTGGACGAGGCCCGTTTGCGGTCGGCCCAGCGCGTGGCCGAACTGCGCGCCGACGCCGACGCGCTCGGCGGCCGCCGCACGCTCGCCGCACTCCGCGCCCGCCACGACGCCGAACTGGACGCGGTCGAGAACGCGGCTGAGCGTCAGCGCGTCGAGGCCGTGCAGCAGTTCGAGCAGCGTACGGTGGAGATCGAGCAGGCCCGACAGCAGGAGGCCGAGCGGCTGCGGGCGTCCATCGAGGGCGAGTTGGAGTTGCGCCAGGCGCTCTACAACAACGACCTCGCCGCCAAGCTCGACGTAGAGGAGGCCAAGCGCGAAGCCGAGCGCCAGACGACCGAGATCGCGCGCCAGGAGAACGAGCGCCGCATCGCCGAGGTCGAGCGCTATGCCGCGCGTGCGCTCACGATCGTAGCTGACGAGGCGCGCGGGCGGGGCCGGATCAGCGAGGCCGATGCGCGCCTGACCGAACTGGGCTTCCAGGAGCGCGAAGAGAATCTGGAAGAGAGCCTGGAGCGCCGTCAGATCAGCCAGGAGCGCTTCGACGCCGAGATCGCCGCGCTCGCCGAGCAGCGCAACGCGTTCGAAGAGCAGCGCGAAGCCGACAAAGCCGGGTTCGTCGAGCGGACTACGAACTCCCTCATCTCGGCGCTGATTGAGGAAGGGCAGCGCTATCTGATCGCCCTTGCTGCGCGCGCCGTCGCCGAGTTTCTGATCGGCTCCGGCAGCATCGCCGCTATGACGGCAGCTACTACTGGGGCAATGGCCACGATCACAGCGAGCGCTGTCAGTGCGGCTACGCTTACCTCTATTGCGACCGGCGGCGGAGCGGCTGTTACAGGTGCCGCCGCCGTCGTCGCTGCTCTGTCATCGGTCAAAGGTGCGGCAGCCATCGCGGGCGCCTTCGCAACGGGCGGACAGGTGAGCGGTCCGGGTACCGGCACGTCGGACAGCATCCTCGCGCTGCTCTCGAACGGCGAGCACGTCATCACGGCGGCAGGCGCGCGCGGTCAGCATCGCGAGCTGATCCACCTCAACCGGCTGATGGAGCGCGGCCTTGATCTGCGCTCAGTGCTCTCGGCTGCATCGACCCCGCGTTTCGCGCTCGGAGGCCCTGCGCTGATAGCTCCGCCGCGTTTTGACTCCTCTTTTACGCGTGGCGGCTTCGACGACAGTCGCCTGATCGCCTCGCAGGAGATGATCGCATTCAAGCAGCGGCAAGACGCCGAACGCCTCGCCGCCCGGCAGGGCAGCTCTCCCGTCGTGTTCGACCGGCGCGCTCAGGTGCGCGCCAACGACGCCCGCAAAGCCGAGCAGCGCCGCATCTCGACGTCGTTCCGCACCACCAAACGACGGAGCCGCTGATGTATACGCTTCGACTCACCGCCGACGCTGGCGCCACCATCTACTCGCACGATGCCGCCGTGCTCGCAGGAGGCGACGTGGCTGCCGCTCCGCTCGAAGACCTCACAGGTCTGACGCTCAGCCAGGAGGCCACGACTGACGAGGTGCGTGCGGGCGAGGTGGATGTCGTCGTCGCCGGTAGCGTGCTGATGGGAGTGGGTAGCATTTTCGATCTGCCCGCCATGCCGTGGCGAGCTGAGCTAACGATGGACGACGTCGTCGTGGTCGGCGGTCTGGTGCGCGGCGAGCCCACCTACGACCAGGAGGCTGACCGCTGGACGCTCACGATCCAGGACGACGCGCTGCCTGCCGCACTCGAAGCGTGGCAGGATACCCGGCCGTTCCGCCCGGTCGTAGGCGTCTATCCCATCGCTGCGCTCCGCGTCGGGCACCCGAGTTTTGTCCAGGGCGCGGCAGGCGACGTGTCGGTATGGCTCTCTCTGGCCACGGCGTGGATCTACGTCGCGAACTCGGCTCCCGATGGCCTCGCCCTGGATGGCCTACGAGACGACCTACGACGATAGCGGCACATCGCGCACGATCACGCGGGCCACGAGTGCGGCGCTTTTCGTTGAGGATGCCGATACGCTGCAGGGATGGAGCGGCCGCCACGTGCTCGACATCTGCGCTCGCTTGAACGCCTGGACGCTCAGGGCGAGCTACGCGCCGTTTCCCTCGACCGACATCACTGTCACGATCGACTCTCAGCTCGACCTCGCCGGAGCGGAGGGACTGCCCGACCTCGACGGCCGCATCGCCGAGGGCGGCTACGTGCTGGCCCGCACCGAGGGCGAGGACACCGACCTGGTCGTCACCTACGACAACGATGCCGAAAACC